>JADGMZ010000235.1 GCA_015234495.1 Brevundimonas sp.
CCAGTATCTCCCCGTGAGAGGTGAACTTCACCGCGTTCGACAGCAGGTTGAACAGGATCTGCTGCAGGCGCAGCGGGTCGGTCCGCACCGCTTCGGGCGCCTCGGGGGCGATCTCCAGGGTCAGGCGCACGCCATTGGCGGCGGCCCGCGGCTCCCACAGCCGGCCCAGGGTGGCCAGCCGCTCGCGCACGATCACATCGGCGCTTTCCAGCTCCATCTTGCCGGCCTCGATCTTGGAGAAGTCGAGGACGTCGTTGAGCAGGCCCATCAGCACGTCGCCGGCGTCGATCAGCATCGACACATGCTCGCGCTGGCGGGTGTCGAGGCGGGTCCGGCGCAGCAGGTTGGCGGCCGAGATCACCGCATTCATCGGGGTGCGGATCTCGTGGCTGATGACGGCGAGGAAGTCGGACTTGGCGGCGCTGGCGACCTCGGCCTTCTGGCGGGCGCGCTGCTCGGCGTCGCGGGCGGTCTTCAGGGCCGTGGTGGTCATCGAACTCTGGCGAACGGCGACGACCAGATGGCTCATGTAGAGCACGCAGCCGATGGCGATCAGCAGTTCGTGCCAGCTGCCCATGAGCACCGCGCCGAGAATCGGCAGGCCGAGAAAATAGGCGGCGTGCGAGACCACGGCCGAAACCAGGATCGGGCGGACGTGGTGCATGTGCAGGCTGACGTGCAGCAGGCCGCCGGCGCATTGCACCATGGCGAAGATCCGGCCGGCCTCTCCGCCCCGGAACCACAAGTAGGCGGTGATGCCGGCATAGACCACGACGCTCACCACCGTGACCGTGCAGGACAGGGCTACATAGGCCCGGTCAGGCTGCCATTGGGGTTCGAGGCGGAAGCGGCGGAAGACCAGCCAGTCCAGAGCCTGTGTCGCCAGCACGGCGGCGAACCAGACGAAAGGCCAGATGGTGGGGGTCACGAACCAGGCGGTCGCCCCGATGAAGGCGGCCAGGGCGATTCGGGTCTTGAGTTCCCGAAATCGCACCTGCGAGACCATGGCGTACGCGGTCGCGGTCATTGAACACCCTCCAGTTCGCCACCTTCGCGCGAATTGGAAAAGGATTGGTTGCCGCCTTGATGACCGCGGGCCCGATCTTGGCTATGGAACGCTCGAAACCGCCGCGCGTTGGACCGCCGATCCGGGGAGCCGCCATATGAAACGCCTATTCGCCCTTGTCGCCATCGCCGGCGTGGTCGGCCTGACCGCCTGCGAGGACCCGCGTCCGGCCGAGCCGGAAGTCTTCGAAGCGCCGATGGAGGAGCCGGTCGCGCCCGCCGTCGAGGAGGTCCAGGGCCCCGTCGCCGCGCCCAGCGCCATGGAAGCGCCGCCCAGCAACGCCACCTCCCCGGCCGAGAAGCGCAGCTCGGAGGAATCCGTGCAGCCGGACAGCGAGACCCTGTTCTACTGAGATGATCGGCCGGGCGGCCCAAATTGCGCCCCCGGCGGATGCGACGCCGCCCGCCACCCGCAGGGCGTTCGCCCGTTGACGAAGGTTCCAGTTTGACGCCGAGGCTCGCCCTGTTTCTTTCCAGCGTGGCGGGTTTGGCGCTTGTGGCCTCGGCTGCGGCGGCGGACCCCCGGGCCGAGGTGCGCGGCGAGCTGGATCCGGCCCTGCGCGAGCAGTTGCAGCGGGCCATCGGCGAGGTCGAGGGCCCGCCCTCCAACCGCTTCGAGGCTCGCCGGCGTGCGCGCGCCGCGCTCGAGGCGGCCGAGGCCCTGCTGCGCTCCGAAGGCTATTACCAGCCGATCCTGGA
The DNA here is from genome assembly GCA_015234495.1 of Brevundimonas sp. Classification (GTDB taxonomy): domain Bacteria; phylum Pseudomonadota; class Alphaproteobacteria; order Caulobacterales; family Caulobacteraceae; genus Brevundimonas. The sequence continues at coordinate 1,765 of JADGMZ010000235.1, forward strand.
AGACGTGGTCGAGGGCGAGGAGACGCCGATCGCCATCGTCGACGTGACCACCGGCCCCCGCTTCGCCCTCACCGATCCGATCGTGAACTGGATCGAACCTCCGCCCGCCCCGCCCCTGCAGGCGACCGTGCTCGACGACATCGGCCTGGAGGCCGGCGACCCCGGTCGCGCGGTCGACGTGATCGCGGCCGAGGGGCGGATCGTCGCCGGCCTGAACCGCCGCGGCCACGCTGACGCCAGGGCCGACCCCCGCCGGGTGGTCGTCGACCACGCCACCTTCACGGTTCAGCCGACCTACAACATCAACGCCGGGCCGCTGGTGCGCCTTGACGGGGTCCGGCTGCAGACGCGCGGCCCGACCAGTCCGGACTGGGTTGCGGGCCTGGCGCCGTGGTCCGAGGGCGACGTCTACGACCCCGAGGACGTGGCCGAGCTGGAGCGCCGGCTGCTTGAGACGGGCGTGTACGACGGCGTCGGCGTCGCCCTCGCGCCGGCGGGCCAGAACAACGCCGACGGCCACCGGCCGATCATCGTCACCCTGACCGACCGGCCGCGCTGGATCCAGGAGGCGGGCGTCACCGTCTCGACGTCCCGCGCCACCGTGTCCGCCGGGCGGGCGACCTCGGCCACCGGCGGATCGGCCATCGAGGGTCTGTGGACCTATCACAACCGCTTCGGACGCGCCGACACCCTCGAGTTCCAGGCCCGGCTGGCGGACGTGGACAGCCGCCTCGGCGTCGATCTCAAGCTGCCGCACTGGCGTCGGCCAGGGCAGACGCTGACCATGGGGGCGGCCGTGGTCAACGAGGACACCGACGCCTATCGCCGCTTCGCCGGGGTGCTGTACGCCGACGCCAGCCAGCGGCTGGGCAAGTCGTCCTGGTACAGCTACGGGATCGGTCTCGACGTCGGCCAGTACGACGAGAACCGTTTCGATCCGGTCACCCAGCTGCCGCTCGACATCACCCGAAACCTCGCCCTGCTGACCCTCAGGGGCGGCGCCTACATGGACCGCTCGGACGATCCGCTCGATCCGCGCAGCGGCTACCGCTTGCTGGCCAATGTGCAGCCGACCGCCGTGACCGGCGACGATTCCCTGGTCTTCCTGCGCGCCGACGCCCAGGCCACCGCCTATCTGCCGCTGCAGGACGCCGGCAAGACGGTGCTGGCCGGACGGGTCCGGTTGGGCTCGATCGTCGGCGGCGAGGAGCTGACCATTCCGTCCGACCGGCTGTTCTACTCCGGCGGCGGCGGTTCGGTGCGCGGCTTCGAATATCAGGGTGTCGGCCCGCGCCTGCCCGACGGCACGCCGCGGGGCGGGCTGTCGCTGTTCGAGACCTCGGTCGAATTGCGCCGCGACATCGGGCGCAATTTCGGCGGGGTGGTCTTCGTCGACGCCGGGGCCATCGGCTTCCAGGAGACGCCGAACTTCAACAACCTCCGCTATGCGGCGGGCCTCGGCGTCCGCTACAAGCTGCCCTTCGGGCCGATCCGGGCCGATATCGCCTTCCCGATCGACAAGCGTGAGGGCGACGCCGACTTCCAGATCTATGTCAGCATCGGACAGGCGTTTTGACCGACGCGACGCCGCCCGCCGAAACGCCCGAGCCGCCCGCCGACAAGGCGCGGCGCAAGCGTACGCGGCTGCAGGCCCTGGCCTTCTTCGGCGGCATCGGGCTGGCTATTCTGGCCGCCCTGGTGCTGGTCACCGCCATCGGCGGGCGGATGTACCTGCTGTCCGACTCCGGGCGGGGGCTGGTGACCAGTTTCGTGGCCGGCAAGAAGCTGGGCCGCTACGGTCGCATCAATGTCGAGGGCGTGCGCGGCGACCTGTTCGACGACTTCACCATCGACCGCGTCACCGTCACCGACGCCGACGGCGTCTGGCTGGAGGCGAGCAAGGTCCGGGTCGACTGGAACTGGTGGCCGCTGGTGCTCCGCCGTTTCCACGCCACCGAGGTCGAGGCCGAGGTGGTCAGGCTGATCCGCCGCCCGCTGGTCGAGCCCTCGACCGAGCCGCCGGGCCCGCAGCCGCTGACCATCGACATCGACCGCTTCGCCGCCGACGTCGAACTGCTGGAGGGCTTCAGCAAGGAATATGGCCGCTGGAAGCTGGCCGGCGAGGCCGAGGTCCCCCGCAAGGGCGTGAAGCGGATCATCGTCAACGCCGACAGCAACAGCCGTCCTGGCGACTTCCTGCGCCTGAATGCCCAGATCGGCGACGACATCGCCGACATGCGGCTGAACCTGCGCGCCCGCGAGGCCGGCGGCGGCCCCATCGCCGGGGCGCTCGGCTATTCCCCGAACGAACCCTTCCTGGCCACGGCGATCATCAATGGCGAGGTGGTGGATGCAGTGGTGCGGACCGGCGACTTCACCCCCCTGACCATCAAGGGGACCTACGGGCCGGAACAGACCCTGATCTCCGGCTTCGTCGACTTCTCCGGCTCGGACCTGCTGGACCCGTTCGTTCGACGTATCGGTCGCACCGCGAAATTCGCCCTCGCCACGACCCCCGACCGCAATGGCGACGGCCTGCAAGGCGTCGGCTGGCGGCTGATCTCCGAGAACCTCTCCTCCAGCGCCAGCGGGGTCGTCGACCTCAAGGACCGCAGTCTGCCGCGCGGCCTGCGCGTGAATATCTCGACCCCGTCGCTGTCCCGCCTCGCCGGCCGGCCGCTGGGCGATCGGGCCGCCTGGTCGGCCCTGTTCCGCGGCGATGCGGACCGCTGGAGCCTGGACGGCTCGATCGACGTGCTGGGCGCGGAGCTGTCCAGCTATGAGGCGCAGCGCATCCGCGGCCCGGTCGACATCCGGGCGCGCAACGGCCGCTACGACATCGACGCCGACCTCCGCGCCGTCGGCGGGTCGAGCGCCGGCATGATCGGCGGCCTTCTGGGCGCCGCGCCGCGGGTCCGGTTCGAGGCGGCGCGGCTGCCCAACGGCTCGATCCTGCTTGAGCGGCTCGACGCCGAGGGGCAGGCGCTGAAAGTCACCGGGACCGGCGGCCGCAACCTGCTGGGCGGCCTCGGCTTTCGCGGCCGGGCCGAGGTGACCGACGCCTCGCGCCTGCGCGCGGGGGCCGAAGGGGCCTTCGGCGGGACCATTGCGGCGTCGATGTCCCGGGCCGGGTCGCCGTGGCGCGTCACCTTCGACGGCCGCGGGAGGGACTTCGCGCTCGGCGTCGGCGAACTGGACCGGCTGCTCGGCCCGGCGCCTCGCCTGCAACTGGTCGGCGCGCTCGACGACGGGCGGGTCGTGGTCGAGTCGGCGCGGCTGGCCGGGGCGCACGGCAATGCGGCGGCGCGCGGTTACCTCGAGGGCGACGGGCGGCTGCGGCTGGCGATGAACTGGAACGCACGCGGCCCCTTCGGCGTCGGCCCGCTCGAAATCGATGGCGCGATGACCGGCGACGGCCTGATCGGCGGGACCCTGGCGCGGCCCAGCGCCGAGCTGCAGGCGGCCTTCGGCAAGGTCAGCGCCGGCGCCCTCGTCCTGACCGACGCGACCATGGATCTGACCTTCCAGCGCGGAGCCGACGCGTCCGACGGCCGGATTTCGGTGGTCGCGGGCTCCAACTACGGTCCCGCCCGTGCGAGCGGGAATTTCCATCTCGGCGGTGACCGCATCCGCCTGACCGATGTTGATCTGGACGCCGGCGGCCTCACCGCCCGCGGGGATATCGGCCTGTCCAACCGCTTCCCGTCCAGCGCCGACCTGACCTTCACGGCCCGGCCCGGCGCCTTCCTGGCCTCGGGCACGGCCGACGGCCGCGTGCGTCTGACCGAGGGCGCAGGCGACGAGACGGCCATCCTCGACGTCACCGGGCGAAACGTCCGCCTCGCCGGCTCGTCCTGGGTCATCCGCTCGCTGAACCTGAACGGCCGCGGCACGCTGGAGCGGCTGCCCTTCTCCCTCAGCGCCGACGTCGGCGGCGCCACCCCGGTCAGTTTCAACGGGACCGGCGTCTATTCCCGCCAGCCCAACGCCCAGACCGTGGCCCTTGAGGGATCAGGCCGCATTCGTGAGGTGGCCTTCACCACCCGCAACCCGGCCGTGGTGGCGCTGGCGGGCGACGGCCGCGTGGTCCGGGTCGACCTGGGAGTCGGCGGCGGCGTGCTGACCGGCGAGCTGCGTCAGGATTCGCGCGCCTCCATCATCGAGGCCAATCTGACCAGCGTCGAGCTGGGTTCGCTGGCCCCCGACCTGCGCGGTCGGGCGACGGGCCGGCTGTCGCTCCGCGGGGCCGGCGACGACCTGTCGGGGTCGGCCAACATCACCCTGCAGGACGTGCGCAGCATCGACGCGCCGCGCGGCCTGGCCATCGACGGGACGCTGAACGCCCTGCTGGTCGACGACACCCTGCGGATCCAGGCGCAGGTGGCCGACGAGGGCGCGGTGCGCGCCAACGCCGACGTCACCCTCCCGGTCGAGGCCTCGGCCGCCCCGCTGCGCCTCGCCGTGGTGCGCACCCGGCCGATGAGCGGCGAGATCGACATCCAGGGCCAGGTCCAGCCGGTCTGGGACCTGTTCCTCGGCGGCGAGCGCTCCCTGTCCGGCATCGTCAACGCCCGCGCCACCCTGGCCGGCTCGATCGCCGCGCCGCGCATCAACGGCCGCATGGACCTGTGGCAAGGCAGCTTCCGCGACAACGCCACCGGCCTGCAGCTGCGCGACGTCACCCTGGCCAGCCGCTTCGACGACACCACCGCCATGGTGGAGAGCTTCTCGGCCACCGACGGCTCCGGCGGCACGGTGGAGGGCGACGGCCGCATCGGCCTGCGCGAGGGCTCCGGCTCCAGCGTCGAGCTGACCCTCGCCCGCTTCCGCATCATCGACAACGACATCGCCCGCGCCCGGGCCTCGGGGCCGCTCAGCGTGGTGCGCGCCGAGGACGGCAAGATCCTTCTGACCGGCCGGATCGACATCGACGAGGCCCGCATCGAGGCCAATCCGCCCGGCTCGCGCGGCATCGTCCAGATGGACGTGGTCGAGATCAACAAGCCCGGCGGCGACATCCCCGAGGAGGAGCAGAACCGCCCGCGCGGCCTGCAGATCGGCGTCGACATCGCCATCCGCTCGCCCGGCGGCGACGTGCTGGTGATCGGCCGCGGTCTCAATGTAGAAATGGGCGTCAACGCCCGGGTGACCGGCACCATCAACCAGCCGACCCTGACGGGCACGGCGCGGGTGGTGCGCGGCGATTACGATTTCGCGGGCAAGCGCTTCGTCTTCGACGACCAGGGCACGGTGACCCTGTCCACCCGGCCGAGCCAGATCCGCCTCAATCTGACGGCGACCCGCGACGACCCGGCCCTGACCGCCACCATCCGCGTCACCGGCACCGCGGCCCGGCCCGAGATCGCCCTGACCTCCAGCCCCGCCCTGCCGCAGGACGAAATCCTGTCCCAGGTGCTGTTCGGGCGCTCGGCGTCCCAGCTGTCGGCCTTCGAGGCGGCCCAACTGGCCGCCAGCGTCGGGGCCCTGGCCGGCGGCGGCGGATTCGATGTCATCGGCAATCTGCGCGAACTGGCCGGCCTGGACCGGCTGTCGTTCGGCGGCGAGGCCTCCAGCCTGACCGTGGCCGGCGGCCGCTACATCACCGACGACATCTATCTGGAGATCATCGGCGGCGGCGAGGACGGCGCCATGGTCAATGTCGAATGGCAGGTGCGCCGCAACCTGACCGTCAGCTCGAAATTCGGCGGACAGGGCGAAGCCAGCCTGTCGATCCGCTGGCGCCGTCAGGCCCGCCAGCCGGGAACCGGTCGCGAGGACCGGCGCCCGAACCGGTAGGCCTCAGTAGGCCTGGGCGTCGCGGAACTTGCCCATGGCGCTGGCCCCGCGAATGCCGGCGACGTGCAGGATCAGCTGCACGACCATCACCGCCATTCCGCCCCAGGTCTGCCAGGCCGGGGCCTGCGGGGTCCCGCCCATGCCGAGCTGGTCGGCCATGGTGAGGGCCAGCACGCCCGTGCCCAGGCCGTAGACGACCAGGACCGTGAACAGGATCGGGATGACGATGTTGGGCTTGAACCACTGAACCAGCCCCAGAATCACCTGACACAGGATCAGGAAGCCGGTGAAGCCCACCGCCGCGCCGGCCAGCATTCCGGCCATGCCCTCCGCTCCCGGCGAAGCGGCGGCGGCCTCGGCCATCGCCGCTTCCATCATCTCGGCGCCCGGCCCCATCATCCAGGCCAGCCCGACGAGCCCCCAGATTACGCCGAGAAAGATCGCGATGGCGCTGGCGCGCGCCGCCGCCTTCGCCTCCCCCGCATTGCTGATCGCACCCATCGGGTTCATCGCCCGCACCATGTCAGTCATAGCCACATCCTCCCTGTTGGCCGGACCACCCTATAAGGCGCGCGCCGCCGCGCAACGCAGATTCCGCCGCCGCCTTCACCTTTGGCATTCGCCCCGCTAGGGTCCGCCCGCATGCGGATTCTGCCTCCCGACCAGACCGTGCTCGACCATGTCGAAGCGCGCGGACCGTCCATCGTCGCCCGGGCGGTCGAGTGGGCGGAGGTGAACTCCGGCAGCCGTAACCCGGCGGGGCTGGCCCGCGTGCTCGACCTGCTGGAGGCCGAGGCCCGCCGTCTCCCGGCCGAGGTGACCCGGCTCGCCACCGCCGGCTCGACCACCGTCGACGACGACGGCGCCGTTCGGGAGGAGGCCCATGCCGACGCCCTCAGGATCGCCGCGCGGCCGGACGCGCCCATCCAGATCGTCCTGACCGGCCACTACGACACGGTCTTCCCCGCCGACAGCGCCTTCCAGACCGTGGGCACCCGCCCCGACGGCGCCCTGAACGGCCCCGGCATCGCCGACATGAAGGGCGGCATTTCGGTGCTGCTCGCCGCGCTGGAGGCGTTCGAACTCCACCCCGACCACGCCCGCGTCGGCTGGACCGTCCTGCTGAGCCCCGACGAGGAGATCGGTTCCCCCGCTTCCGCGCCCCTGCTGGCCGAGCTGGGCGCCCGCGGCCATCTCGGCCTGACCTATGAACCCTCCCTGCCCGACGGAACCCTGGCGGGGGCCCGCAAGGGCAGCGGCAACTACCATCTGGTGGTTACCGGCAAGGCGGCCCACGCCGGCCGGGCCTTCCATGAGGGGGCCAACGCCGTGGCCGGCGCCGCCCTCATCGCCGCCCGCCTGCACGCCCTCAACGGCCGGCGCGACGGGGTCACCGTCAATGTGGCGAAGATCGCCGGCGGCGGACCGCTCAACGTCGTGGCCGACAACGCCGTGGTCCGCTTCAACGTCCGCGTTCCTGACGCCGCCGCCGGCGACTGGATCGAGGCCGAGGTGCGGGCGCTCGCCGCCGAACCGCCCCTGCCCGGCCTGACCCTGGCCCTGCACGGCGGCATGACCCGCCCGCCCAAGCCGATGGACGCCGCCCAGACCGCCCTGTTCGAGGCTGTACGAGACGCAGGCGCCCTGCTCGGGCAGTCGATCGCCTGGAAGCCCTCCGGCGGGGTCTGCGAGGGCAATAACCTGCACGCCGCCGGCCTGCCCAACATCGACACCCTCGGGGTCGTCGGCGGCGACATCCACTCCGATCAGGAGTTCGCCTGGCCCGCCAGCTTCGTCGAGCGGGCGCAGCTCTCGGCCCTGATCCTGTGCAAGGTCGCCTCGGGCGAGATCGACGCCCTGAAACTGAAACAGCTCCGCCTGGAGACCGCGTAACCGCATGCTCGTCGTCCGACCCGCCGGCCCCGCCGACCTCGATCACCTGCTGGAGCTGGCCATCCTGTCCGGCCCGGGCTTCACCAGCCTGCCCGAGGACCCTGACCAGCTGACCGACCGCCTCGATCTCAGCCGTGACAGCTTCGCCGGCGCCATCGGCCCGCAGGAGCGCTGGTACACCCTGATGCTGGAGGAGTCCGACACCGGCGACGTCGACGGCATCGGCTCGGTCAAGGCCGCCGTCGGCCTCAAACGCCCCTTCTTCTCCTTCCGGGTGGTCAACCACACCCAGTCCTCGCCCAGCCTCGGGGTGCGCCTCGAACAGAAGACCCTGGTGCTGGTCAACGAATGCACCGGCTGGTCCGAGGTCGGCTCCCTGTTCCTCAAGGCCGACCGGCGCAAGGGCGGCGCCGGCCGCCTGCTCAGCCAGTCGCGCTACATGCTGATCGGGGCCGAGCCCGATCTGTTCGCCGACACCGTCCTGGCCGAGCTGCGCGGCGTCTTCACCCCCGACGGCGCCTGCCCCTTCTGGGACCACGTGGCCTCGAAATTCTTCCCGATGGAGTTCGAGGACGCCGACCGGATGACCGGCTCGACCGACAAGCAGTTCATCCTCGACCTCGCCCCGCGCCACCCGATCTACATCGAGCTGCTGCCCGAGCCGGCCCGCGCCGTGATCGGCAAGGTCCACCCCCAGGGCGTGCCGGCCATGGCCCTGCTGGAGTCCGAGGGCTTCCGCCCCAACGGTCTGGTCGACATCTTCGACGCCGGCCCCACCGTCTGCTGCGACCGCGACAACATCCGCACCGTCCGCGACGCCCGCCGCCTGGCCGTCGCCCTGGCCGACGAGGTCGAGGCCGAGCTTCCCGCCCTGATCTCCACCGACCACGTTCAGGACTTCCGCGCCGTCCGCCAGCGCGCCGCCGTCGACGGCGACGCCGTCATCCTCAGCCGCGAGACCGCCGACGCCCTCAAGGTGAAGGCCGGCGAGCTCGTGCGTGTGAAGACCTGAGAGCCTATCTGCACCCCATGACCCAGTTCCAATCGATCAATCCCGCCACCGGCGAAATCAACTGGCTCGGCGAGGCCGCCTCGCCGGCCCAGGTCAAGACCGCCGTCGAACGCGCCCGCGTCGCCTTCCCCGACTGGGCCGACCGCCCGCGCCAGGACCGCATCGACGCAGTGAAGCGCTATCAGGCCGTGCTCAAGGAGCGGGCCACCCAGATCGCCGGGGCCATCTCCCTCGAAACCGGCAAGCCGCTGTGGGAGACGAAGACCGAGGTCGCCGCCATGCAGGGCAAGGTCGACATCTCGATCCGCGCCTATGACGAACGCACCGGCGAGCGGGCTTCCGACACCGCCTTCGGCCGCGCCGTCCTGCGCCACCGCCCGCACGGCGTCGCCGCCGTGCTCGGCCCGTTCAACTTCCCCGGCCACCTGCCCAACGGCCACATCGTCCCGGCCCTGCTCGCCGGCGACACCGTGGTGTTCAAACCGTCCGAAGAGACGCCGCTGGTCGGCCAGCTGATGGCGGAGGCCTTCGAAGCGGCCGAGCTGCCGGAGGGCGTGGTCAATGTCGTCCAGGGCGGACGCGATACCGGCGCGGCCCTGCTCGACGCCGGCATCGACGCCTTGATGTTCACCGGCTCGGGCGCGGCGGGCGCGCATTTCCGGCGCAAATTCGCCGACGATCCGCATGTCATCCTCGCGCTGGAACTGGGCGGCAACAATCCGCTGGTGGTCTGGGACGCCGCCGATGCGGAGGCCGTGGCCGGCATCGTGGTCCAGTCGGCCTTCATCACCACCGGCCAGCGCTGCTCCTGCGCCCGCCGCCTGATCGTGCCCGAAGGTCCCCAGGGCGACGCCATCATCGAGGCCGTCGCCGCCCTGTCCGACCGTCTCGTGTTCGGCCGCTGGAACGACGACCCGGAACCCTACGCCGGACCGCTGATCTCGCAGAAGGCCGCCGAGGCGGCGCTCAAGGCCCTGCAGGAGCGCATCGACAGGGGCGCCAGGGTGATCCGCGCCTCCGGCCCGGTCGGCAACCTGCCCGGCGCCTTCGTCAAGCCGGCGATCATCGACGTCACCGGCGTCGACGTCCCCGACGAGGAGATCTTCGCTCCCTTCCTGTCGGTGACCCGCGTCGCCAGCTTCGAGGCCGCCATCGCCGAGGGCAACGCCACCCGCTACGGTCTGTCCGCCGGTCTGGTCAGCGACGATCCGGCCCTCGGCGACCGCTTCGTCAACCGCGTCCGCGCCGGGGTGGTGAATTTCAACCGCCCGACGACCGGCGCGGCCGGCGACATGCCCTTCGGCGGCCTCGGCGCCAGCGGCAATCACCGACCGTCGGCCTACTATGCGGCGGACTACTGCGCCTATCCGGTGGCCAGTTTCGAAGCGGCGGCGGTGAAGAACATCGAGAGCGAGATCAAGGGGCTGAAGCCGTGACCTGGCGCATCGCCCCTCCCTCCCCTTCAGGGGAGGATGGTCGCGAAGCGACCGGGTGGGGGCGGCTCGAGGGGTCGGAAAGGCGGGGAGGCAGGTCGTGGCGCCGTCCCCACCCGGCTTCGCTGCGCTCAGCCACCCTCCCCGGGGCGGGGAGGGAGGAATCGTGACCACCGCCGTAGAAGCCAACGCCGACGGCCTCATCGGCCCGACCCATTCCTACGCCGGCCTCAGCCCCGGCAATCTCGCCTCCAGCCTCAACGCCGGCGAGGCGTCGAACCCGCGCGCCGCCGTGCTGCAGGGCCTGGACAAGATGAAGCGGCTGGCCGACCTCGGCCTGCCCCAGTTCGTCCTGCCGCCGCACGAGCGCCCGCACATCCCCTTCCTGCGCTCGCTCGGCTTCACCGGCTCCGACGCCGCCGTGCTGGAAGCGGCCTGGAAGGACGCCCCCTCCTTCGCCGCAGCCGCCTGCTCGGCCTCGCCGATGTGGGCCGCCAACGCCGCCACGGTGACGCCATCCGCCGACGCGGCCGACGGCCGGGTGCATTTCACCCCCGCCAACCTGGTCACCAACCTGCACCGCTCGCTCGAGGCGCGGCAGACCAGGCGGGCGCTCGACGCCCTCTTCCCCGACCCGGCCCGCTTTGCGGTCCATGACGCCCTGCCCTCCGTGGCCCACCTCGCCGACGAGGGCGCGGCCAACCACGTCCGCCTGTGCGCCGATCACGGCGAGCCGGGCGTCAACCTGCTGGTCTGGGGTCGCGAGGCCTGGGAGCACTGGCAGGGCCAGTACCCCGCCCGCCAGACCCGCGAGGCCTCCGAAGCCATCGCCCGCCGCCACGGCGCCTCAGGCGTGGTGCTGGCCCGCCAGTCCGCCGCCGCCATCGCCGGCGGGACCTTCCACAACGACGTGGTGTGCGTCGGCGCCCTGGAGACCCTGTTCTTCCATGAACTGGCCTTCGAACACACCGCCCGGACGCTGGACGCCATCCGCAAGGCCGCCGAAGGCCGCTTCGAGCCGATCTTCGTCGAGGTCCCCGCGGCCGACCTGCCGCTGGCCGACGCCGTCTCCAGCTACATCTTCAACTCCATGCTCGTGCGGCTCCCGGGCGAGGACCGCCTGACCCTGATCTGCCCCACCGAGACCCGCGACAACGCCCGCAGCCATGCGGTCGCGGAGTCGCTGGCCGCCTCCAACGGTCCCATCGGCCGGGTCGAATACGTCGACGTGCGCCAGTCGATGCGCAACGGCGGCGGCCCGGCGTGCCTGCGCCTGCGCGTCGCCCTCACCGAGGAGGAACTGGCCGCGACCAACCCCGCCATGCGGATGACCGACGAGATCCACGCCCGCCTGTCGATCTGGGCTTCCGCCTGGTACCGCGACAGCCTCAGCCCCGCCGACCTCGCCGACCCCGCCCTGCTCGAAGAGAGCCGCGGCGCGCTGGACGCCCTGACCGACATCCTCGGCCTCGGCGGCGACTTCTATCCGTTCCAGCAGGGCTGACGCCTCACCCGGGCGCCCGCAGCCGCTCCAGCGCCTGCGGATAGCGGCGGGACACCGGCGCCTCGAGCGCGCCCAGCTCCACCGTCCAATCGCCCGAGCCGTCGGGCCGCAGCCCGGTCACAGCGCCCGCATTGACCAGCCATGACCGGTGCGCCCGCACGAAGCCGAAGCGCTCCAGCTCCACCTCGATCGCCGCCAGGGTCGCCCGCATCAGCGGCCGCCGACCGTCGGCCAGCCAGAACTCGACGTAGTTGCCCGCCGACGAGACCGCCACGATCTGCGACAGCGGCGCACGGATGATCCGGCCCCCGTCGCGGATATCGAAACTGACCGGCCGCAGCGGCTCGTCCCGCCGCCGACGCAGGATGGCGAGCAGCCAGAACACGCCCACGAACACGGCGTAGCTGATCAGGTCCTTGCGCAGCTCGTACACGAAGCGGCCGCCGAACTCATAGGCCGGGGCCTGCATCAGGGCATAGGCAGCCTTGCGCATCCAGACGAAGGCGGTCACGTGCAGGCCGGAATAGGCCAGCAGCCCGGCCAGGTGAACGAGGGCGAATCGCAGCTTGGGCCGCCAGCCCCCGGCCACGGCCTCCTCCGGCGAGGCCGCCGCCGTCGTCAGCCACGGGATCCACAGGGCGAACAGGACGATCGCCGCCGCGCTGGTCGCCTCCCAGACCCACGGCTCCCACGCCGCGAGCCGCGGAAGGTCGGCCAGATGGGTAAGGGCGTTCACCGTCACCACCACCAGCGCCACGGGCGCGACGATCAGCAAGCCGGTGCGCAGGTCCCGCGGATGGGCCTGGCGGAGCAGGCCGGGCCATGGACCGAGGCCGCTCGCCCCGCCTGCCGCGCCGTTCGTCCCGGCGCCGATGCGGCCATCCCCGCGAGCCCGCCGAACGTCCCCCGACGCTTGGCCGCCCGGGCCCGAGGCCGTCAGCCTGCCCGGGTTCTTGTTACGCTGGAGTCCGGCCGTGTCCGACATCGTCCCCGTTCCCGCCCGCCGCCACGATCTCGACTGGATCCGCGTCGGCGCCTTCATGCTGCTGATTCTGTATCACGTCGGCATGTTCTACGTGCCCTGGGACTGGCACGTGAAGAGCGGCCACGAGGTCGAAGGCCTGATGCCCGTGATGCTGCTCACCAATCCGTGGCGGCTGACGCTGCTGTTTCTCGTCTCGGGCGCCGCGACCCGGTTTCTGGCCGACAGCTTGGCGGCCAGGGGCTCCGGCGCGGCGCGGCTGGCGGGGTCGCGGACCTGGCGGCTGCTGCCGCCGCTGGTCTTCGCCATGTTCGTGATCGTGCCGCCGCAGAGCTATTACGAGATCGTCGAGGCGGTCGCCGTCCTCGCCCCCCAGCCGGACGCCTACCGCAACGCCTTCACCGCCGATTTCTGGGTCCGTTACGCCACCGCCTCGGGCGGCTGGTGCGGACCGGACGGCTGTCTGATCACGCCGACCTGGAACCACATGTGGTTCGTGGCCTATCTGCTCGTCTACAGCCTGCTGCTGGCCGTGATCCTCGGCGTGTCCGGCCAGCGGTTCCGGGCCCTGGGCGGCCTGCTGGAGCGCGCCCTGTCGGGCTGGGGCCTGCTGATCTGGCCGATCGTCTTTCTCGCCCTGCTGCGCTTCACCCTGGCGCCACGGTTCGAGATCACCCACGCCCTCGTCGACGACTGGTACAACCACGCCTTCTCGCTGGCCGCCTTTCTGTTCGGCTTCCTGTCGGCGAGATCAGAGGGCCTGCGAGCGGGGTTCATCCGGCTGCGCTGGCCGGCCCTGCTGCTGGGTCTCGCCGCCTGGGCGGGCTGGGCGGCCTACGTCTGGACCTACCGCGCCGAGGGCGCCGTCGCTCCGGATCAGCTGCGCGCGGCCATGCGGGTGGTCTACGCCGTCGACCAGTGGGCCTTCATCGCCGCCATCCTCGGCTTCGGCGCCCGCTGGCTGAACCACGGCGGACCGGTGCTGCGCTACCTCTCGGTCGGCGTCTTTCCCTTCTACATCGCCCACCAGACGGTGACCGTGGTCGTCGGCCATCATCTGGCGAAGCTGGGTCTGCCCGTCGTGGCGGAAGCCGGCCTGCTGATCGCCGCCACCGCCGCCGGTTGCTTGGTCGCCTATGAGGTGGCGCGCCGGATCGGCTGGCTGGGTCTGCTGCTGGGGGTGAAGCCGGAGAGGCGATCCATGCGAGGCGAGGTTCAGGCCGCGAAGCGCCCGCCCCTGGCCGCATAGGCCTGAGTGCCGCGGGTGAAGACCCGGTCGGTCGGCAGAACGGCGTCGATGGCGATATCGTCGGCGCCCTTCAGCCGGTCGTAGATCGGACCGAAATCCTTCAGCGTCTCGCCCTTCAGCTGCTCGATGGAATCGACCACGAAATAGACCTGCTGGAAGTCGTCGATGCGGTAGAGGGTGCGCATCACCCGTTCGAGATCGAAGCCCAGCCGGTTCGGGGAGGGATCCTCGAGGGCGAAGACGCTCTCGGTCGCCGAGGAGACGATGCCGGCCCCGTAGATGCGCAGCCCCCCGGCATCCTGCATCAGGCCGAACTCGACCGTGTACCAGTACAGTCGCGCCAGGTTCTGCAGCATGCCCAGCGAGGCGGCCCGCTGCCCGCCCTTGCCGTAGGCCTCCATATAGGCGGCGAAGTCGGGGTCGGTCAGCATCGGCACATGGCCGAACACGTCGTGGAAGATGTCCGGCTCCTGCAGATAGTCCAGCTGGTCCGGCTTGCGGATGAACTGGCCCGAGGGGAAGCGCCGGTTGGCCAGATGGTCGAAGAACACCTCGTCCGGCACCAGCCCGGGCACGCACACCACCGTCCAGCCGGTCAGGGCCTGCAGCTTGGGGTTCATCACCTCGAAGTCGGGAATGCCGCCGGTGTTCAGGTCCAGCGCCTCCAGCCCCTTGAGGAAGACGTCGGCGGCCCGGCCGGGCAGGATCTTCATCTGGCGGGCGTAGAGGGTGTCCCAGGTCGAATGCTCGACCTCGCTGTAGGCCGCCCAGTCCTGGGGGATGGTCCAGTCCGCGGCGGCTCCCTCGGGCGGGGCCTCGAAGACGTGCTCGAAATCGGACATGGCGGCGCTCCTTCCCGGACTCTGGCGGTCCCTTGCCGCCAATCTAGGCCCCGTCCGCCGGACGCGCCAGCGTCAGTGGATGGCCTGCGACTTCGGCGCGTGCCGCCCGTTGCGGTCGACGGTGAACCAGCGCGCCTCGGCCTCGCGGGTGACGCTCGACAGCTCCGGGTCATGCTCCAGCGCATCTTCCGGCGCGTAGGCCACGAAGCCGCCCGAGGCGCCCAGGGCCAGCACCTGGTAGAAGGGCTGATCCGGCGAGATGTCGCCAGTGTCGCCCGGCTGGCCGGCGAACACCGGATCGACATCGATCACCACGCCGCGGAAGGCCGCCTCGCGGTGGCGGACGATCTGGCCAAGGCCGAATTTGGCGATGATTTCCTCTGTCATGGCCGCAGCATGGACGGGCCAACCTGAGCGTTATGGGCGTCGCCCCGTTCATTTTCGCGTCAGCCGTCCTTGGCGACGTCGACGGGACGGGTCTAGGTTGTGCGGGACGGGCGCCGCTTCGGACCGCCCACCTTGAAAGTTCGGCCCATGCCGGAGACCGACGGCGCGCCCCCGGGCGCCCTCCGGTCCCAGCGTGACGGGTCCGGCGGCCAGCGCGCCCGGAGCGGCGCCTCCGACGGGTCCGGCGCGTCAGGTCGGGAAGCGCCCCTCTATGGCGCGCTCGATCTGGGGACCAACAATTGCCGCCTGCTGATCGCCCGCCCGGCGCGGGACGGATTCCGCGTGGTCGATTCCTTCAGTCGCATCGTCCGGCTCGGCGAGGGCCTGTCGCGCACCGGCCGGCTCGATGACGCGGCCATGGAGCGCGCCTATGACGCCCTGGCGCTGTGCGGAGAACGGGTGGCGCGCAAGGGCGTCGACCCCGCCCGGTTGATGGCCGTTGTCGGCCTGGCGGCAGGCCTGGGTGGCCACGGCCATCAACCGG
>JADGMZ010000236.1 GCA_015234495.1 Brevundimonas sp.
ACGGCCTTCGAGGACGGCGGCGTGCGGCTGGCCGACGGACGGCTGATCGAGGCCGTCACCTCCGCCGAGGTCAGCACCTCGACGCCGCGGGCGCGGTGATAGTCCGTGAAGAAGTCCGACAGGGCTTCCGACGCCACCCGCGCCAGCACCCGGTCCATCCGCTCGATGACCACGGCCTCGGCGCCCAGCGCCCGGGCCGACGCCGCGGCCTCCAGCCCGACATAGCCGCCGCCGACCACCGCCAGCCGCCGGCCCGGCGCCAACACCGCCTTCAGCCGCTCCGCATCCGCCAGCGTGCGCAGCTCCAGCAGGTCGGGCCGGTCCGCCCCGGGAATCGTCAGCTTCCGCGCCGTCGATCCGGTCGCCAGAACCAGGGCGTCATAGGCCTCGACCGTTCCGTCCGCGAAGGTCACGGTCCTGGCCGCCGGATCGATCGCCGTCGCCGTCACGCCCATCCGCAGCTCGATGTCGTGCTCGCCGTAGAATTGCTCCGGCCGCAGCAACAGGGCCTCCAGATCGGCCTCGCCCTTCAGCCACGCCTTCGACAGTGGCGGCCGCTGATACGGCGCCGCCGGCTCCTCGCCCGCCAGCACGATCGGCCCCTCGAAGCCGTACTGCCGCAGCAGGGCCGCCGCCGTCCCCCCCGCATGCCCTGCGCCGATGATCAGAACCTTGGTCATGAGCGGGAGATAGAGGGGCTGGGGGCTGCGGGCTAGGGGCTAGGTGGAGGCTGACGTCGGCGCTGGTCCGAAGTTTCTGTTCCAACCCCCCAGACCTCGGCCGCCAGCACCTGGCCCCTCCTCTTGACTGTTCCACTGTTACAGCATAGTGGAACGCGCATGACCGACACCCTCCCCCGCAACGCCGCCGCCACGGCCCGCAGCCGCGTCGCCCTCTATGACGCCCTGCTGTCCCTGAAGAGCCGCGACGAGGTCGACGCCTTCCTCGCCGACCTGTGCACCCCGGCCGAGGTCCGCGCCTTCGCCGAGCGCTGGGAGGTGGCCCGCCTGCTCGACGCCGGCGGCAAGTCGTATCGCGAGATCGCCGCCGAGGCCCAGGCCAGCCCGACCACCGTGGTGCGCGTCGCCCGCTTCCTCCGGGAGATGCCCCACCAGGGCTATCGCCTCGTCCTCGACCGCCTCAAAGCCTGAGTTCCCGACATGAGCACCGTTCAGGGGCGGCTCCGTATCGCCGTCCAGAAATCCGGCCGTCTGGCCGACCGCAGCCTCGACCTCGTCCGCGACGCCGGCCTGCGCGTGGTCAAGGGGAACAACGACCTGCTCTACCGCGTCGAGAACTACCCCATCGACCTGCTGAGGGTCCGCGACGACGACATCCCGACCTTCGTCGCCGACGGCGTCTGCGACCTCGGCATCGTCGGCGAGAACGTGCTGGAGGAGGCCCGCAACGGCGGCCCCCTCGCCGAAGTGGTCATGCCGCTCGGCTTCGGACGCTGCACCCTGAAGATCGCCGCGCCGCCGAGCCTCGCCTACGACGGCCCCGCCTCGCTCGAGGGCCTGCGCGTCGCCACCTCCTATCCGAAGATCCTGCGCCGCTTCCTCGACGAGCGGAACGTCCGTGCCGACATCGTCACCATGCGCGGCGCGGTCGAGGTGGCTCCCCGGCTGAAGCTCGCCTCGGCCATCTGCGATCTGGTGTCCACCGGCGCCACCCTCGAGGCCAACGGCCTCGGCCAACGCGAGACCGTGCTGGAAAGCCAGGCCGTGCTGATCCGCTCGCCCGTCCCGCCAGAGCCCGCCCTGCAGCCCCTGCTCGACAGCATTATCGAGCGCATGGCCGGCGTGGTCTCTTCCCAGGGGGCCAAATACGTCATGCTGAACGCCCCCCGTTCGGCCCTCGACCGGATTACCGCCATCCTGCCCGGGGCCGGCTCGCCGACCGTCATGCCCCTGTCCGGCCGCGACGACGCCGTCGCCGTCCACGCCGTCTGCCAGGAGGCGGTGTTCTGGGAGACGCTGGAGAAGCTCAAGGCCGCGGGGGCCTCGGCCATCCTCGTCCTGCCCATCGAGAAGATGATGTGATGCGCCGGATCGACTGGAGCGCCCTCGACGCGGCCGGCCGCCGCGAGGCCCTCGCCCGGCCCGCCCGCCGCACCGACCCCGAGGTGGCCGCGGGCGTGCGGGCCATATTCGACGACGTCCAGGCCCGGGGCGGGGCCGCGGTCGCCGACTGGAGCCGCAAGCTGGACGGCGCCCCGCCGCGACGCCTCCCCATCACGCCCGAAGCCGAGGCCGCCGCCCGCGTCGCCCTGCCGCCCGCGGCCACCCGCGCCCTGCGCATCGCCGCCGACAACGTCCGCGTCTTCCACGAGGCCACCCGGCCCGCCGACTCGCCGTGGATTGAGACCAGCCCCGGGGTGCGGTCGCGCCTGCTCTGGCGCCCGCTCGCCTCGGCCGGCCTCTACGTCCCGGGCGGAACCGCCCCCCTGTTCTCCTCCCTGCTGATGCTGGCCATTCCCGCCGCCGTCGCCGGCGTCGGCCGCCGCATCGCCGTTACCCCGCCGCCGCGCTCGGGCGAGGTCCACCCGGCCATGATCGTCGCCGCCGCCGAGGCCGGACTGGACGCCCTGTGGCTGATCGGCGGCGCCCAGGCCGTCGCCGCCCTGAGCTTCGGCGCCACCTTCGACGACGGCGAGATCGAGCCGGTCGACAAGCTGTTCGGCCCCGGCAACGCCTGGGTGGCCGAGGCCAAGACCCAAGCCGCCGCCCGGCCCGGCGGCCCCGCCGTCGACATGCCCGCCGGCCCCTCCGAGCTGCTGGTCATCACCGACCGCGACGCCGACCCGGCCCTCGCCGCCGCCGACCTGCTCAGCCAGGCCGAGCACGACGCCGACGCCCAGGTCGTCCTTGTCTCCGGGAGCCGCGCCAATATCGACGCCGTCCTCGCCGAGGTGGAGCGCCAGCTCGAAACCCTGCCCCGCATCGACATCGCCCGCGCCTCCCTCGCCGAGGGCCGGGCCATCCGCGTCCGCGACACGGCCGAGGCCGTCGAGGTCGCCAATCTCTACGCCCCGGAACACCTCGCCCTGCAGACCGCCGACGCCGCGGCGCTCGTTCCGCGCATCACCGCCGCCGGGGCCGTCTTCGTCGGCCCCTTCGCCGCCGAGACGCTGGGCGACTACGCCGCCGGCCCCAGCCACGTCCTGCCCACCGACGGCGCCGCCCGCGCCTTCGGCGGCGTCGCCACGGCCAGTTTCATGACCTCCATGTCGGTCCAGTCGGTGACCGCGGACGGCGCCCGCGCCCTGGGCCCCGTCGCGGCGGCCCTCGCCCGGCTCGAGGGTCTGGAAGCGCACGCCCGCGCCGCCGACCTGAGGAGCCGCGGATGAGCCTCACCAACCTCCCCGCCCCCTTCGCCCCGCTGGTCTCGGGCGGCGACGGCCTCGACCGCTATCCGGCCGAGCCCCGCGCCCTCGCCGCCCGCATGGCCGAGGTCTACGGCGTCCCGGCCGCCAG
>JADGMZ010000237.1 GCA_015234495.1 Brevundimonas sp.
TGTCCGCCAGGTCGTGTTCACCAGCGGAAATGAAGATCTTCTGGCCGGTGATCGAATAGCTGCCGTCGCCGTTCGGGACCGCCTTGGTGCGGATCAGGCCCAGATCGGTGCCGCACTGCGGCTCGGTCAGGTTCATGGTCCCGCCCCACTCGCCGGTGGCCAGCTTGGGCAGATAGGTCGCCTTCTGCTCGTCCGAGCCGTTGGCGTGCAGCGCCTCATAACAGCCGTGCGTCAGGCCGGGGTACATCGAGAAGGCGGCCGAGGCCGCGGCCGTCATCTGCCCGAAGGCCATGCCGACGATCGCCGGCATGCCCTGGCCGCCGTATTCCGGATCCGACGACAGGCCCGGCCAGCCGGCGGCGACCATCTGCTGATAGGCCTCCTTCCAGCCGGTCGGTCCGGTGACCTTTCCGTTGTCCCACTTGCAGCCTTCCAGATCGCCGACCCGGTTCAGCGGGGCGATGACCTCCTCGGCGAATTTGGCGCCTTCCTCGAGGATCTGGCCGACAAGGTCCGAGGACACGTCGGCGAAGCCGGGCTGGTTGGAATAGCGGTCGATCTCCAGAACCTCGTTCAGAACGAAGGTCAGGTCGCGGACGGGCGCCTTGTAGGCCATGGACTAGGCTCTCGCTTTGAAGGGCTGGTGGTTGTTCTCGGGATTGAGTCGCTCGCGCAGCAGCGAGGCGTATTCCTCGGCCCCCGGCAGCAGGTCCGGCCGGTGCTCGGCCAGCTTGCGCTCCATCACGGCGCAGGCCTCCTCGGCGGTCTCGATGGCCGCGTCGAGGTCCTCGCGCTGCTGCTTCAGGGCGGCGATCTGGGCCCGGTGGCGGCGCAGGGCGACGGCCATCTGGTGGGCGTTGTGATTTTCGTGGTCGTAGAGGTCCAGCATTTCCTGGATCTCCTGCAGCGAGAAGCCGATGCGGCGTCCCCGCAGGATCAGCTTCAGCCGCGCCCGGTCGCGGGCGTCATAGACCCGCGTCTGGCCCTTGCGGGCGGGGGTCAGCAGCCCCTTGTCCTCATAGAAACGTAGCGCCCGCGCCGTCGCCCCGAACTCGCGGCACAGCTGGCGGATCGAATAGGTGCGATGATCGTCGGCGGTCGCCATGGACGGCAGATAAGCCGATCTTTACGTGCACGTAAAGGGAAGGATTGGGGAGGCGTCAACGCTCCCAGTCCAGCCAGACGGTGAACATGACGCGATTGGGTTCTCTACGGGCATCCTCGACCGTTTCGCGAACCCGTGCGTGAAAGGCGGTAAGGCGTTCAGCCCACGGCTTGATCTTCTGAACAGGCTCGTCGCTGTAAAGACTCAAATCAATGCGGGCGTGATCGAACTCGCCGACGATCTCGAAGGCTTCGAGATTGCAGATTATCCGATCTGCTTTCAGACATCGGTCGTTCAATCGATCCAGTTCGTCGATCGTCAGGTATGGTGCCGGGAAGTTGCCGGACTGCCCCGCTGCAAACACCGCGTCGAGATCGGCGCCGCCATCCCGTGGTTCACGCTGCATTGTCGCCTCCCACTGAGCCGACGTTACCGCACTTCGCGCGCCCGCATCCACAGCACCGGCGCGGTCATCGCGATCAGCACCACGTTCGTCAGCGCCAGGCCGAACTCCAGCCCGAGCGCGTGCACGCCCAGCATGATCACCTCAAGCGCCAGCAAGCCGGCGGCGGCGGTGACAAGCAGGGGACGGCCGTGCTTCCACGACACCAGCGGGGCCAGCAGCAGGACGGCCAGAACGATCTCGGCGACGCCGAGGCCGCGCACCATGTTCTGCGGGGCCAGCGCCGGCCATTTCATCAACTCGACGAGATTGGTCATCGGCTCGGACAGCTTGGCGTAGCCGGCGGCGATGAAGAACATCGCCAGCCAGCCCTGCAGCGTCCAGAGCGTCAGATTGCGGTAGCTGGCGGCGAGCCGCGAGCGGGCGGGGGTGAGAGCCTGAGAGGTCATTTTGTGCGACGCCCGGGGAGGAGCGCTCTTTTGATTGGTAACAGTATCGATGTCGGATAGAGAGAACCGTTCCGCAAGGGCGCGAAGCGAGATCGAAACCATCCGTGACCGCCTTCTGCGCGCGCCCGACGGCCAAAGCGTGGCCGTATTCATAATTCCCCGTAATGCAGCCGCGGTTTCGCGCGGCTTAAGATCGGGGTCGCGAGGCGAGGGGCTGAGGCAGGTCACAACAGAGAAGTCCTGACGACGCCGGGCGCCGGCGGGCCTGCATCCCTACCGCCACCCTGCTGCCAGCCCGCTGTCAGCAGCCGTACAGATCCCACCCCCGCCGCGCTGCATCCAGGCGCGCCAGCTTCGCCTCGAACGGTCCCCAGTCGTCGTCGCCGTCGATCGCCGCCCAGATCGCCTCGACCTCGTCGATCAGCATTTCCTCCGGGTCCGCCGCGGCGAACATCGGCTGCTCCAGCCGTTCGGGCCGGTCCGGTTCGTGCTCGAAGAGGGCGAAACGGAAGGCGTCGAAGGCTTCGCCCTGATAAGCCTTCGCTCGCGCCCCGCCGAGGGCCCGCGCCGACGAGGCGAAACCGCCGAACCAGTCGAAGAACAACGGCTCCCAGCGCAGCGCCTCGCCTCCCTCGCGCAGCAACGCCAGCGTCGTGTCCAGCAGCCGCTGGTCCGCCGCCTCGCCCAGGCTGACGACGCCCAGCCGGGCCAGGAAGGCGGCCCTGAGTTCCCGGATATAGGCCGGCCCGAAACCGTTCAGCGCCTCGGTCAGCGACTCGGCCTCGGCCACCAGCTTCAGCGCCCCGCCCAGCTGCGTCAGGGCCCAGAACACCGCCTCTGGCTGGCGCGCGAAGGCGTACAGTCCGAACTGGTCGAAATAGGCCGCCGTGAATCCCGGCTCGTAGTGCGGCAGGAACCGCCACGGCCCGTAGTCGAAGCTCTCGCCGGTGACGTTCAGATTGTCGGTGTTCAGCACCCCGTGCACGAAGCCCGCCGAGATCCACCGCGCCGCCAGCCGGGCCGACGCCTCCACCACGGCGCGCAGGAACCCTGCGACGTCGCCGGCCGCCACCGTCGGGTGGTAGATCGACCGGGCATGCTCGACCAGCGCCTCGATCATGTCCGGCCGGCCGATATAGGCGGCGCGCTGGAAGGTCCCGAACCGAACATGGCTGTGCGACAGCCGCACCAGCACGGCGGAGCGGGTGGGGGAGGGCTCGTCACCGCGCTCCAGCGCCTCGCCGGTCTCGATCAGGCTCAGGGCCCGGCTCGTCGGAACGCCCAGCGCCTCCAGCATCTCGGCCGCCAGCACCTCGCGCAGCCCGCCCTTCAGCGTCAGACGTCCGTCCCCGCCGCGCGACCAGGGCGTCTGCCCCGACCCCTTGGTCCCGAGATCGAGCAGCCGCCCGTCTCCGGCCCGCAGCTGCGCGGCCAGAAAGCCCCGTCCGTCCCCGATGTCCGGGTTGTAGGTCCGGAACTGATGGCCGTGATAGCG
>JADGMZ010000238.1 GCA_015234495.1 Brevundimonas sp.
CGGCCTTTCGCGGCGCGTATCCAGTCGAGCAGGTCGGCGATCCACGGGGCGTCCTCATAGACCCCGGCCGCCGAGCCGGTGATGATGGCGGCGTCGAAGGCGTCCGGATCGGGCCATTCGCCGGCCTGCGAGCGGAAGGTCTGGAAGGCGTAGCCGTCGCCCAGCAGGGTGCGGAACATGGCGGGGTAGTCGCCGTGGCGTCCGACCAGATGGGGCGGCGGGGCTCCGGTCTCGAGAATGGCGATCCGCTTCATGCCGCGTCTCCCGTCATCCATACCTCGGCGCGGGCCCCGGGGTCGCCCAGCTGGCCGGCGACCCAGCCGCAGATTTCCGAAGCGGCCGCCGCGGCGCCGGCGGGGGGATTGAGCACCACCATGGCGCAGCCGTTCATCTTCATCGGATTGGCCAGGGGCCGCAGCCGCGCCTCGGCCACCAGCGCCCGCTTGACCCCGGCCCGGTCGAGCCGGCGCAGGAAGCCGTCGAAGGTCTCCAGGTCCTTGAGCGGGGTCCAGACGGCGACGGTGGCGCGGGGGTCGGCGCGGGCGATCGCAGCGCCGGTTTCGGCGGCCCTGAGGTAGTCGTCGGGGCGCTCGAACGGCGGGTCGATGAGAACCAGGGCGCCGGGCGCGCGGGCGGCCCAGCCGGGGGCCTGGGCGTAGCCGTCGCCGCCCATGCCGACGGCCTCGGCGAAGGGCGCCAGCGCCTGCTCGAGCAGGGCGAGCACGGGCGGGTTCATCTCGAAGCCGACGTAGCGGTCGCCCGGCCGCAGGCGGCCGGCGATCAGCAGGGGCGAGCCGGGATAGAGGCCGGCGCCGCCCTGCGGATTGAGCCGCGCCACCTCGGCGGCGAGGGCCTCGATCAGCGGCGGGCGGTCGGCGGCGGCCATCAGCCGGGCCACGCCGGCCTCGGCCTCCCGCGAGCGGGCGGCGTCGCCGGTCAGGTCGTAGAGGCCGGCGCCGGCGTGGCTGTCGATCACGGCCACCGGGCCGTCGGCCTGGCGACGTCCCAGCAGCCACAGGACGAGGGCGTGCTTGACCAGGTCGGCGAAGTTCCCGGCGTGGAAGCTGTGGCGATAGTTCATGCCCTGCCCTCCCCCGCCGCGGCGACCGGGTCAAGGGCGCGATCCGGGGCGGAGGAACCGGCGGACGCGCGGCGTCGTTTGCGCAGGCCGAACGGAAGCCCCCGATGATCGACCATCCCGCCCTGTCCGACGATGACCGCACGCCGCCGGACGCCGTGGCCGAAGCCGCGCGGCGGGGGCTGGCATTGCGCGAGACGCACGGCCGGGGCGGCACCGGGGTCGGGGTGCGGCGCGCCGAAGGGCTGATGGCGCAGGCGCCGGTCAGCGACCGGGACATCACCTCGATCTACAGCTATTTCGCCCGCCACGCGGTCGACCAGCGCGGCCGCGACTGGAGCAACCGGACGAGGCCGTCGGCGGGCTATATCGCCTGGCAGCTGTGGGGCGGGGACGCCGGGCGCGACTGGATCGACGGCCTGAGGGCCCGGCTGCGCGAGGCGCGGGGATGAGCCTGATCGACGAGGCGGCGATTCCCGACGGCCTGACCTGGTGCAGCGACGACCAGCCAGGCCTGAAGCGGACCGCGTCCGGCAAGGGGTTCGCCTATCACGACGCCAGGGGGCGGCTGATCACTGACGAGCGGGTGCTGGCGCGAATCCGGGCGCTGGCCATCCCGCCGGCGTGGACCGACGTGTGGATCTGCCCGCGCGCCACGGGACACATCCAGGCGGTGGGGCGGGACGTGAAGGGGCGCAAGCAGTACCGCTATCACCCCGACTGGAGCGCGCATGCGGCGGAGACCAAGTTCGAGCGCCTGCCGGAGTTCGCCCGCGCCCTGCCGCGGCTGCGACGGCGGGTGGAGGCGGACCTGGGCCGGCGCGGGGCCTCGCGCGAGAAGGTGCTGGCCACGGCGGTGCGGCTGCTGGAGCTGACCCTGATCCGGGTCGGCAACGCCCAGTACGCCAGGCAGAACCGCTCCTATGGCCTGACGACGCTGCACAAGCGGCATCTGGAGGTGGACGGCGCGGCCCTGACCTTCGCCTTCAAGGGCAAGAGCGGGGTGGAGCACGAGGTCAGGGTGCGCGACCGGCGGCTGGCCACGGTGGTGCGCAGCCTGCGCGAGCTGCCGGGGCAGCAGCTGTTCAAATACCGCGACGCCGACGGGGAGCTGTGCGTGGTCACTTCGGACGATGTGAACGCCTACATCCGCGAGGCGATGGGCGAGCAGTTCTCGGCCAAGGATTTCCGCACCTGGGCGGGGACGGTGTCGGCGGCGCGGGCCCTGCGCGAGATGGAGCCGCCGGCCTCGTCGGGCGAGGCGAAGCGGCGGATCACCGTCTGCGTCAAGGCGGTGGCGGGGCTGCTGGGCAATACGCCGACTGTGTGCCGGACGTCGTATGTGCATCCGCGGGTGTTCGAGCTGTTCGAGACGGGCCGGCTGGGCGAGGTGCTGCCGGGACCGGATGCGGCGGGGTTCGAGCGCGCCCTGGCCAGGGCGCTGGCGGCCTGACGGCAACGGTCGGGAAAGGTTGATCGGCGATCCTGCCGGGGTGGAACCCGACAGGTAGGACGATGGCTCGACGTGGATATCGCCGCCCGACGAAAGGCCCGTGGAAGCGCAGGCGGAGCCGGGTCCAGGTTCTGACGGAAGGCCTGATCCTGGCGGTCACGGTCCTGGTCGTGACCCTGATCCTCAAGCCTGGGCCCGATGCCGCCCGGGCCGAGGCGGAGCCGGCGCGGGCCGAGCGTCGGGCGAACACCCTGGAGGGCGTGGGCCGGGTGGTGGACGGCGACACCCTGGACGTCGGCGGGGTGCGGGTTCGCCTGCACGGCGTCGACGCCTTCGAGCGCGACCAGACCTGCGACCGGCCCGGCGGCGCCTGGGCCTGCGGCGCGGCGGCGACGACGGCGCTGAAGGCCCGCGCCGAGGGCCGCCGCCTGGCCTGCGAGGTGCGCGACGTCGACCGCTACGGCCGTCAGGTCAGCCGCTGCGAAGGCGACGGGGTCGACGTGGCCCTGGGCCTCGTCGAGAACGGCCTGGCCCTGGCCTACCGCCGCTACAGCGCCGACTATATCGACGCCGAGAACGCCGCCCGCGCCCGGAAGGCCGGGGCATGGGCGGGATCCTTCGACCGACCGGACCAGTGGCGGCGACGCGGCCGCCGCGATCAGGGCGCCGGCCTGTCGCGCTTGTAACTTGCCTCCACGAAAGAACGACGGTTTACGAATCGCCGCTGTTCGTCGGAGGTATTCCAGAGAATGTCGGTCTCAAACAATTTCCTGCGCCTCGGCGTCCTGTCCGCCCTGGTCGGGATGAGCCTGGGCGTGTGGATGGGCGCCAATGAGGACTTCGCGCTCAGGCCGGTCCACGCCCACATCAATCTGTTGGGTTTCGCCTCGATGATGCT
>JADGMZ010000239.1 GCA_015234495.1 Brevundimonas sp.
GAGAAGGTCACCCCCAGCACCCCGCCGAAGGTGCAGATCAGCACCGAGGCCCAGAACGGGAAGCCCTGCCAGAAGCCGACCATGACCAGCGCCGGCAGCACGAAGATGATCGCGCTCATGGCCCCGCCGACCGAGGCCACGGTCTGGACCGTCATATTCTCCCAGATGGTGGAGTCCTGGAACAGCCGCAGCACGGCCATGGAGATCACCGCCGCCGGGATGGCCGAGGCGAAGGTCAGCCCGACCTTGAGGCCCAGATAGGTGTTCGCGGCGGTGAAGATCACCGCCAGGAGGCAGCCCAGCAACAGGGCGCGGAGCGTCAGTTCGATGCGGCGGCCGCCGGTCGGCGCCTCCCTGGCGGCGGTGTCGGTCATGAAGCCCTCTCCCTGTTCGACGCGGAGGTAAGCCGAGAACCGCAAGCGGAGCAACAGGTCCGCGCGCGACGCCCGCGCCGGCGTCGGGTCCTCTGCCGGGGATCCGCGGAACTCCAGTCCGACTGTCACAAGATTACGCGGCCGAAACAGGCGGTTGGGCTTTTCTCGACCCGTTCTTCCCGCCTGGGAGCGCGGCCGCCGCATACTGGATCGGCGCCTCCATGGCACGCCGGGTCTTTGACAACCGACCCCCGCCCCTCCGATGTCGACTCACTTACTTCTCCCTCCCCGCCCCGGGGAGGGGGGCCGCGCAGCGGCCGGGTGGGAGCGTCCAGACGACACAGCGACCGCCTCCTCCCGGACTGGCCCTCCAGCCCCGGACCCCCTACCTCTCCCCCGCCCGTCCCGCGCAGGAACCGCACATGCCCGAACTCCCCGAGGTCGAGACCGTCCGCCGCGGCCTGCAGCCGGTGCTCGAGGGCGCGCGGCTGACGCGGGTGCGCCAGAACCGCCCCGACCTGCGCTTCCCCTTCCCGGATCGCTTCCCCGGGCGGCTCGAGGGGGCGACCGTCGAGCGCATCGACCGCCGCGCCAAATACCTGCTCATGCCGCTGTCCACCGGCGAGACCTGGGTGACCCACCTCGGCATGACCGGCCGCTTCACCCTCGACGGCGAACAGCTGGGCGAGTTCGAGGAGGCCGCCCCCGCCACCGGCAAGCACGAGCACCTCAGCCTCTGCGCCGTGCGCCACGGCGCCGCGACCCGCCTCGGCTTCACCGACGCCCGCCGCTTCGGCTTCATGGGCCTGATCCCGACCGACGCGGTCGAGGCCCATCCGTGGTTCGCCGGCCTGGGTCCCGAGCCGCTCGGCAACGCCTTCTCCGGCACCCGCCTGGCCGAGGCCTTCGCCGGAAAGAAGCAGAACATCAAGGTCAGCCTGCTGGACCAGCGCATCGTCGCCGGGCTCGGCAACATCTACGTCTGCGAGGCCCTGTTCCGCGCACGCATCTCGCCGCTCGTCGCCGCCGGCAAGGTCTCGAAGCCCCGGCTGGAGACCCTCGCCGCCGAAGTCCGCAACGTGCTCAACGACGCCATCGCCGCCGGCGGCTCGACCCTGCGCGACTTCGCCAACGCCGAGGGCGGCCAGGGCTATTTCCAGCACCGCTTCGACGTCTACGGCCGCGAGGGCAAACCGTGCGCCGGCGACGGCTGCTCGGGCGTGGTCAAACGCACCGTCCAGGCCGGCCGCTCGACCTTCTGGTGCCCCTCCTGCCAACGGCGCTGACGCCATGACCGACCACCGCATCATCCTGTTCCGCGGCATGAACACCGGCCGCGTCCGCGCCCCGGTCGCCGAGCAGCGCGCCATGGCCGCCGACATGGGGCTGAAGAACCCCCGCACCCTCGCCGCCAGCGGCAATCTCGTCGTCGACAGCGACCTGCCCGCCGCCCGCCTCGAAGCTGACATCGAGGCGGGGATGGAAAAGCGCTTCGGCCTGAAGATCGCCGCCATGGTCCGCACCCCGGAGCAGTGGGCCAGACTGATCGCCGCCAATCCCTTCCGGGAAGAGGCGAGGACCTCGCCCTCCAGGCTGCTGGTCATGGTCATGAAGGACGGGATCAAGACCGGAGCCGTCGAGGCTCTCCGCGCCCTCGCTGTCGGGGAAGAGCGCGTCGAACAGGCCGGCGGCGACCTCTTCTTCTGGCATCCCGACGGCATCGGCCGGTCGAAGATGGCCGGGAAGGCCCAGCCGCGCCTGATCGGCGTCGGCACGGGCCGCAACTGGAACACGGTGCTCAAGCTGGCGGAGATGGTCGGCCTTCCGTCCCGCTGACCGGCTCGCTATTCAGGCCCCAGACTGAGGAGATCCCCATGGCCGACGCCTACGACACCCTGCTGATCGAACGCCACGCCGACGGCTACGCCGTGGTCACCCTGAACCGGCCCGAGGCGCTGAACGCCCTCAACTCGGCCCTCTTCAAGGACCTGTCGGACTTCCTCGACGCCGTCGAGCCCGACGACAGCGTCCGCTGCCTGATCCTTACCGGCTCGGGCGACAAGGCCTTCGCCGCCGGGGCCGACATCAAGGAGATGGCCGACCAGTCCTACGCCGACATGTACAAGGCCAACTTCTTCGCCCTCGGCCACGACCGCATCACCCGCTTCCGCAAGCCGATCATCGCCGCGGTCAACGGCTTCGCACTGGGCGGCGGCTGCGAACTGGCCATGCTGTGCGACTTCCTCGTCGCCTCGGAGAAGGCGAAGTTCGGCCAGCCCGAGATCAACCTCGGCGTCGCCCCCGGCATCGGCGGCTCGCAGCGCCTGACCCGGCTGGTCGGCAAGTCCAAGGCCATGGACATGGTCCTCACCGCCCGCAT
This sequence comes from Brevundimonas sp., assembly GCA_015234495.1. Lineage (GTDB taxonomy): Bacteria > Pseudomonadota > Alphaproteobacteria > Caulobacterales > Caulobacteraceae > Brevundimonas. Next base: position 2,755 of record JADGMZ010000239.1, read on the forward strand.
GATGGACGCTGCCGAGGCCGAGCGCGCCGGCCTCGCCTCCCGCGTCGTCCCCCACGAGACCCTGCTGGACGAGGTCCGCAAGATCGCCGCGAAGATCGCCTCGCAAAGCCCGCTGGCCGTCATGGCCAACAAGGAGATGGTCAACGCCGCACTCGAAACCACCCTGACCCAAGGCGTCCAGTTCGAACGCCGCCTGTTCCACTCTCTCTTCGCCTTCGAGGACCAGAAGGAGGGCATGGCCGCCTTCGTCGCGAAGCGGAAACCGGAGTTCCGGGGGCGTTGACCGTCTCCTCCCCCGTCGCCCAGCGACGGGGGAGCAGCACCAGCCGGAATCGCAGGTGACGGATGGTGGAGGAGTGGCGTCGCCGCTAGGCCGGCTGGAAGCCCGGTGCCGCCGCGTTGCAGGGATAGGCCCGCATCAGCCCGGCCCGCGCGACATCCGACGGCGTCTGGTCGACGGACGTCCGGACCCCGGCCACGCCCGCCTTGGCGCCCTCCACGAAGCGCTGGGTGGCTTCCCGGTCCCCCTGCTCCGGCGCGCAGAAGGCAGGGGCAGCGGATCGGGCTTCTGTGATCGTGGTCCGGAACAGGACGCCCGCACAGAAGCCGTCGTCGCGCGGGTCCGGGCTGGCGCACATGCGCTGATAGTCCGCCCCGGTGACG
>JADGMZ010000240.1 GCA_015234495.1 Brevundimonas sp.
GTCCTTGTAGGCCATCGGCGTTTCGTCGATCACCTCGGCGTCCTTGCGGCATTCGACGCCCTCGGTGGCGCGGACGTGGTCCTCAACCGTGAAGCGCCGCTTGGCCTCGGCCCGGGCGGACATGGGTCGTCTCGTTTTCGGGAGGGCGCTGACATCCGAACCGAACGGCGAAGCCAGCCCTTGACCACACCAGTTAATTCCATATTCTTTGAATTATGGAAACCACCATCGCGGTTGCGCGCCTCTCCGCCCTCGCCCAGGACAGCCGTCTGGCGGTCTTCCGCCTGCTCGTCCGGGCCGGTCGGGAAGGCGTCCCCGCCGGCGAGATCGCCCGTGCGCTTGAGATCACGCCCAATACCCTGTCGGCCCAACTGACCCTCCTCTCGAACGCCGGCCTGATCCGCAGCCGGCGCGACGGGCGGTCGATCATCTACACCGCCGATTACGACGGCATGAGCGAACTGCTCGTCTACCTGATGGAGGACTGCTGTCAGGGCCGCCCCGAAGTCTGTTCGCCGCTCGCCGAGGCCGCGAGCCGCGCCGCCTGTTGCAACGCCAGCCCCGAAGGAACGCGCAAATGAAGCGCCTGCACGTCCATGTCGCCGTCGACGATCTCGACCGCTCGATTGGCTTCTACACCACCCTGTTCGGCGCGCCGCCCGCGGTGACGAAGGACGACTACGCCAAATGGATGCTGGACGATCCCCGGGTCAATTTCGCCATCTCGGACCGGGCAGGCGTCGCGGGCGTCGACCATCTCGGCATCCAGGTCGACACCGCCGACGAGCTCCAGGATCTGGCCACCCGTCTGAAGGCCGCCGGCGAGACGACACGCGATCAGGAGGCCGCCACCTGCTGCTATGCCCGCTCCGACAAGGCGTGGGTGACGGATCCGTCCGGGCTTCGCTGGGAGACCTTCTTCACCTTCGGCGACGCCGCCCACTACGGCGAGGACCAGCCGGACGCGCGCCTGCCGGACGCCGGAAAGCCGGCCGCCTCCTGCTGCCCCGCGCCGGTCGGCGCCGCCGGTCAACCCGCCGCCGCCTGCTGCTGACATGAGCCCTCAGCGCGTCTTCAACGTCCTCTTCCTGTGCACCGGCAACTCGGCCCGGTCGATCCTGGCCGAGGCCATCCTCAACAAGATCGGCAACGGCCGCTTCCATGCCTTTTCGGCCGGCTCCTGGCCCAAGGGGCAGGTGCACCCGGGGGCGCTGCGGCTGCTCCAGGCGCGTGGCTATCCGACCGAAGCCCTGCGCCCGAAATCCTGGGACGAGTTCGCCCGTCCCGGCGCGCCGGAGATCGACCTGATCATCACGGTTTGCGACAACGCGGCGGGCGAGGTCTGTCCGGTCTGGCCGGGCCGCCCGGTGTCGGCCCACTGGGGGCTTCCCGACCCCGCCGCGGTGGAGGGTGACGAAGCCGCCGTCGACGGGGCCTTCGACGAGACTCATCGCTACCTGCGCAGCCGTCTGCTGCTGCTGGCCAGCCTGAACGCCGGGGCGCTCGAGAACGCCGCGCTGAAGGCCCGGTTGACCGCCATACACGAGAGCGCCGACGCCAACCCATGAACCTCTTCGAACGCTATCTCACCGTCTGGGTGATCCTCTGCATCGGCGTCGGCATCGGCCTCGGCTGGCTGTTCCCCGGGGTCTTCGCCGCCCTCGCCTCCGCCGAGGTGGCCAAGGTGAATCTGCCGGTCGCGGTCCTCGTCTGGGCCATGATCGTGCCGATGCTGATGCGGATCGACTTCGGCGCCCTGGGCCAGGTGAGCCGGCACTGGCGCGGCATCGGCGTGACCCTCTTCATCAACTGGGCGGTCAAGCCGTTCTCCATGGCGCTGCTGGCCTGGCTGTTCATCGGCTGGCTGTTCCGGCCCCTGCTGCCGGCGGACCAGATCGAGAGCTACATCGCCGGTCTCATCATCCTGGCCGCCGCCCCCTGCACGGCCATGGTGTTCGTCTGGAGCCATCTCACCAGGGGAGAGCCCCACTTCACCCTCAGCCAGGTCGCACTCAACGACCTGATCATGCTGCTGGCCTTCGCGCCCATCGTCGGGCTGCTGCTCGGCCTCGCCGCCGTGACGGTGCCGTGGCAGACCCTGCTCCTCTCGGTGGTCCTCTACATCGTCATACCGGTGATCATCGCCCAGTTGCTCCGCCAGGCCCTGCTCCGGTCCGGAAAGCTCGAGCCCGCGCTGAAGGCGCTGGCGCCGGTCTCGATCAGCGCCCTGCTCGCGACCCTCGTCCTGCTGTTCGCCTTCCAGGGCGGCCAGATCATCCGCCAGCCGCTGATCATCGCCCTGCTCGCCGTCCCGATCCTGATCCAGGTCTATTTCAACTCCGGCCTCGCCTATTGGCTCAACCGGGTGGCCGGCGAGTCGCACAGCGTCGCCGGCCCCTCGGCCCTGATCGGCGCCAGCAATTTCTTCGAGCTCGCCGTGGCCACCGCCATCAGCCTGTTCGGCGTCCACTCCGGCGCCGCGCTCGCGACCGTGGTCGGCGTGCTGATCGAGGTGCCGGTGATGCTGTCCATCGTCTGGATCGTGAACCGCTCCCGCGGCTGGTACGAGCGCCGCCCGGCGTGATCCCGGGGTGGATCTCTAGGCCTCTACGCGAATCTCGCCGTAGGCTGGTTCGAAACCTCGCGCGGTCTCCAGACGCAGGAAATAGCTCCCGGGGTGCAGCGCCAGCGTCGCCCGGTCCTGACCGGGCGCCAGCAGAAACTGGTCAGCCGGAACGCCCGCGGCGCCTTCACTGCTCCAGAGAGCCTGCAGAAGCGCGGGACCTTCGAACGCCGGCACGTCAACATCGACCAGCCGCCGCGCCGGGGCGGCCGCCAACCATCCGGGCCGCCCCCGCACAGGGTCCAGCCGCGGGTGAAACACCGACAGGTCCATCTGCCGTTCGGTCAGAGGCATGCCGACCACCGAGCCGTCTGCGCGGCGGACGACCACCGGTCGATCCGGCGCGAAAGCGGTCTGCACGGCGGCGACATGGGGCTCGTCATGCTCAGGGCGCAGGCCGGGCGCGCAATAGGCCTGCTCGATCGTCAGCGGATCGATCCCGGTCTTTCGCTTCAGCCGGGACGCAAACCATTCGCCGTGGTCCGTGGGGGCCTCCATCGCATGGCTGTAGCCGCAGTAAACGAAGACCCGCGCCTCGGGATGGGGCGTCAGCACGTTGGCGATCAGGTTCTCCGCCTGTGCCTCCTCCCGCAATGCCATCCGGGTGTCCATGTCGGCGTCCTCGGGCCCGCGCTGGTCGGCGCGGATTTCGTAGTCGACGAAACGATAGCCGAGATGCGCGGCCTCCCGGACCGTCTCCGCCAGAACCGGGTCCCGCGAATAGTAGCCGTAGGTCTGCAGGAAGGGCATTCCGGGCCGATAGTCGCCGATCCAAGGCGCCGG
>JADGMZ010000241.1 GCA_015234495.1 Brevundimonas sp.
CCGTCGACGAAGGGGCCGCGGTCGTTGACCCGCAGTACCACCCGGCGGCCGTTGGCCAGGTTGGTGACCTCGACCAGGCCCGGCAGCGGCAGGGTCTTGTGGGCCGCGGTCAGGGCGTTCATGTCGAAGCGTTCGCCGGTGGCGGTGGGGCGGCCGTGGAACTGGTCGCCGTACCAGGAGGCCAGGCCGGTCTCGTCATAGCCGGGCTGTTCGGCGGGCCGGTACCAGCGGCCGCGGATCTGGTAGGGCCGCATGGTGCCCGAGACGATCGGCGCGGGATCGGTGACCACCGGCACGGCGCCCGACACGCCCCGCGCCCCGGAACCGGCGCCGCCGGCGCAGGCGGCCAGCAGCAACAGCATTCCTGCGATCGCCGCACCCTTGAAAAGTTTCGCCGTCATGACCTCGCCCTTGATGGCGGGAGCATGGCCGAAGACTTTTCCGCTTTGGTTAACGGGAGGTTTGGGGCTATGCGGCGGGTCCGCTCGCAGGGCACGGACAGGTGGCCGAGTGGTTTAAGGCAGCGGTCTTGAAAACCGCCGTAGGTGTGAGCCTACCGTGGGTTCGAATCCCACCCTGTCCGCCAGCGTGGCCGGTTCTCCCGCTCGTGTTAGGGTCGTTCCGTCGCTCTTGCTGATGCGGGATTCGCCGATGACGGACGCCCTCCCCCTTCACCGCCGCTCGGCGCTCGCCCTGCTGGCCGGAGGCGGCCTCGCCCTGGCCGGGCCTTCCCTGACGGCCCAAGCCCGCGCCGAGGACTGGGCCGGCCTCGCGGCCGATGTGAAGGCCGAGTTCAAATGGGCGTGGGACCACTACGTCGATCGGGCCTGGGGCAAGGACGAGATCAATCCCGTCTCGGGAACCTCGCAGAGCTTCTTCATCGAGGGCCATGACCTCGGCCTGTCGCTGGTGGAAGCGCTGGACACTCTGTGGCTGATGGAGCTGGACGAGGAGTTCCAGGCCGGGGTCGACTGGGTCAAGGCCGAGCTGGACTTCGACATCGACGCCTTCGCCCAGACCTTCGAGACCAACATCCGCCTGGTCGGCGGCCTGTTATCGGCGCACCTGGCCTCGGGCGACCCTGCGCTACTGGGCAAGGCGAAGGACCTCGCCGACCGGCTGATGAAGGCCTTCGAGGCGTCGCCGCACGGCCTGCCGTACCGCTATGTGAACCTGAGGACGGGGGCGGTGCGCGACCCGGAGACCAACCTCGCCGAGATCGGCACCTACGCCGCCGAGTTCGGCGTGCTGGGCCAGCTGACCGGCGACGGGCGCTACTATGCGGCCGCGAAGCGGGCGATGAAGCACGCGCTGGACCGACGCTCGGACCTCGGCCTGATGGCGGCCAATATCCATGCCGAGACGGGCGGGTTCACCAGCCGCAACGCCTCGATCGACGTCTATGCGGACAGCTTCTACGAATACCTCTGGGACAGCTGGGAGCTGTTCGGCGACGCCGAGATGAAGGCCCAGGCCGAGGAGTGCCTCGCCGCCATGATCCGCCATCAGGGCAAACGGTACCGCGGCGAGCTGTGGTTCCCGATGGTCGACTACCAGACCGGCGAGGTGACGGGGACGTCGCAAACGGTGCTGGGCGGCTATCTGGCGGGGCTGCTGGGACAGGCCGGGTTCAAGGCCGAGGGCGACGACTTCCTCGCCAGCTACACGGCCATGCAGGCGCGCTATACGATCATCCCGGAGTCCATCGACGTGACTACCGGCCGGCCGCGCGGCGTGCGCACGGGCCTGCGGCCCGAGTTCGCCGACGCCTGCCTGAACCTGTGGCTGGGCGACCGCGACGACCGCTACCGCGCCCTGGCGGCGACCCACTGGCGCAACATGAAGGCCACCTCGAAGGCGGCGTACGGCTACACCTCGCTGGCCGACATCACCACCCGGCCGATGACCCGGGGCGACAACTGCCCCGGCTACTGGTGGTCGGAGCAGATGAAATACTACTGGCTGCTGTTCGCGCAGCCGAAGCGGGTGGATTTCGATCGGCTGGTGATGAGCACGGAGGCGAATGTGCTCAGGGGGTTTGTGAGGTGAGCTGAGGTTCACCTCTCCATTCGCGAAGGGCGAATGGGGAGGTGAATGTCAGCGCCCTCCGTACCCGCTCATCGAATAGGGCCGCGCCTCTGCAGCCCTTCCCCACTCGGTGTTCGGCTCCGCGCCAATGACGAAATGCAGCGTCCCGCCGGCCATGATCTCCTCGTGGCCGATCCAGCTGCGGGTCAGGGGCTGGCCGTTGAGGGTGACCGACTGGACGTAGAGGTTCTCCTCCGACAGGCCCTCGGCCGTGACGGTGAAGCGGCGACCGTTGTGCAGGTTCAGGGCGATGCGGTCGGCGAATGGCCTCCCGATCACATACTGACCCGAACCCGGCGTCACCGGATAGAAGCCCATGGCGGTGAACATCAGCCAGGCCGACATCTGGCCGACGTCGTCGTTTCCGGACAGACCGTCGGAGGTGGCGCGGTACTGGCTGTCCATGATCTGCTTCAACCGCGCCTGCGTCCGCCACGGGGCGCCGGCGAAGACATAGGCGTAGGCCGAGTGGTGGCTGGGCTCGTTGCCGTGGATGTACTGGCCGATCAGGCCGGCGATGTCCTCGGCGTGGGAGTAGTCCAGGCCGGTGTTGTCGAAGTCGAACATGGCGTCGAGCTTGGCGACCGTGGCGTCGTCGCCGCCCATGGCGGTGACCAGCGCCGCCATGTCCTGGGGCACGAACCATGAATACTGCCAGGCGTTGCCCTCTGTGTAGTCCGAGCCGTAGTTGATGGCGGTGGGGTCGAACGGGTCGCGGAACGCGCCGTCGGCGAGGCGGGCGCGGACGAAGCCGGTTTCGGAGTCCCAGGTGTTGCGCCAGAAGCCGGCGCGGCGATCGAACCCGGCGGCGACGTCGGCCTTGCCGAGCCGCTCGGCCATGCGGGCGATGGTCCAGTCGTCATAGGCGTATTCGACGGTCTTGGAGGCCGCCTCCGGCTCGCGGTCGATGGGGACGTAGCCGAGGTCCATGTAGTCGCCGAGCCCGCCGTAGGGGCGGTAGGTCGCCGAGGCGATCATCGCCTCCAGGGCCGCCTCGCCATCGATGCCGGGGAGGCCCTTGAGCCAGGCGTCGGCGATGACCGGCACGGCGTGGTAGCCGATCATCGTCCAGGTTTCCTGGCCGTGGAACGACCACACCGGCAGGATGCCGTACGGGCTGACCCGCTGCGCCGCCAGCAGGGAGTTGACCATGTCGGCGTTGCGTTCGGGGGGAGCGATCAGGGTCAGTAGCGGGTGCTGGGCGCGGAAGGTGTCCCACAGGCTGAAGGTGGAATGGACGGTGAAGTCGGCCTGGTGGACCTGCTGGTCGGGGCCGCGCCAGCGCCCGTCGGCGTCGCTGTGCACCGAAGGGGCG
>JADGMZ010000242.1 GCA_015234495.1 Brevundimonas sp.
CGGACGTCTTGCGCCGGCCCCGGCCGCCGCGTCCTTGCAGGGTGGCAGTGAGCCTTGTCGGCGCGCGGAAGTCCAGACGCAGGACGCGCGTCAGGCCGCCGCGCCGGAGATGTAGTCGCGGGTCAGGGGCACGGCGTCGATCCGCTTCGACAACTGGATCTGGAACACCATGCAGCCGCGGTGGCGGAAGGCGACCTCGCTGACGCAGAGGTAGAACTCCCACATGCGGCAGAAGCGTTCATCGTACAGGGCGGCGATCTCGGCGCGGTTGGCCAGGAATCGATCGCGCCAGGCCCTCAGCGTCTCGGCGTAGTGCAGCCGCAGGATTTCGATGTCGGTGACCCAGAGCCCGGCCCGCTCGATCGCCGGCAGGACCTCCGACAGCGCCGCCGTATAGCCGCCGGGGAAGATGTATTTCTCCATCCACGGCTGGTTGCTGACCGAGACGTGGTTCTGGCCGATGGCGTGCAGCACGGCCACCCCGTCCTCCTTCATCAGCCGGGCGATGGCGTCGAAGAAGGCCTGGTAGTTGGGCGCGCCGACGTGCTCGAACATGCCGACCGAGACGATGCGGTCGAAGCGGCCCCCGACGTCGCGGTAGTCCTGCTTGCGAAACTCGGCCCGGCCCGACAGGCCGCGGGCCTGCGCCCGTTGGCGGGCGACGGCCAGTTGTTCGTCGGACAGGGTGATGCCGGTCACCTTCGCCCCGCTGTCCTCTGCCAGGCTCAGGCCCAGCCCGCCCCAGCCGCAGCCGATGTCGAGCACCGACATCCCCGGCTCCAGCAGCAGCTTGGCGGCGAGTCGCCGCTTCTTGGCGGCCTGGGCCTGATCCAGTGTCATGCCGGCCCGTTCGAAATAGGCGCAGGAATACTGCAGGTCGGCGTCGAGGAAGCGGCGGTACAGCTCCAGCGACAGGTCGTAGTGGTGGGCCACGTTGCGCCGCGCGGCAGTGCGGTCATTGGCCTGGCGGATTCCCCGCCACAGCCGCGCCAGTCGCCCGCGGCGCGGCGGCGGGCGAAGGGACAGGTTGCGGCCGACGAGGTCCAGCAGCTCCCACAGCGTCCCCCGTTCCAGAATCACATCACCGTCCATCCAGGCCTCGCCGAGGCCGAGGCCCGGATAGAGGGCGATGCGCCAGGCCGCGCCATTGCGGCGCAGCCGGATACGGACGGTCTCCCCCGTGCCGTCGCCCGCGAGCAGCGTCTCGCCGGACGGCAAGACGACGGCCAGCGATCCGGTGCGGACCAGCCGTTCGAGGAGGCGGCCCAGCACCATCCGGGTGGCGGCGCCGACGGGGCCGAAGCTGGGTCGCGCCCGGCCCTCGTCGGAGTGTTGGGAGATGAAGGATGCTTGCGAACTCATGCAGACCTCCCGGGCGAGGTTGGGCGTGCGCGTACCGGTTAATCGAAGCAGTTCCGTCCGGGTTCCGCGTTCAAGTCCGCGCGAGCGGCCGGAACCGGGTCGCGGGTCGGCTATTCGCCTGAAGGCTGGGGGACAGTCCGCTTCGCGCAGGAGACTCTCCGATGTCCGCAGGCTCGCCCATCCTGCTTCTCGCCGCCGGCGCCCTCGCCGTCGCCGGTTCCGCAGCCGCCCAGATTCCGCCGCCGGCTGCGGTCGCCTCGCCCGCGCCCGCCGCTGCCCCGGCCTTCCCGCCCGGGGCCGAGGTGCTGAGCGTCGAGGGCGAATCGCTGGGCGTGCTGGCCGGGGTCGAAACCCGGCCGGGCGGCGAGCGCATCCTCCACATCCGCCGCGCCGACGGGTCGATGACCACGGCGCCGGCCGTGGTCGCCTTCCGCGGCGAGCGGGCCGTGATCCTCGACTGGACTGCCGCCGAGGCCGGGGCCGACGCCACGGCCAGGGCGAAAGCCGCTGCGCCGCCGGCCGCCGAGGCACGGGTTCCGCCCCTGACGTGACCTGGCGCGCGCGGCCCTCTATCTAGGGTCCCGCCGTCGCCGCCCCGCCGGTGGAAGTAGAGGACCCGTCATGACCGAACCGCTCGCCCTGTCGCACTGGATCAACGGCGAGACGGTGGCCGCGGACCGGCCTTCGGAGAGCCTGAATCCCTCCGACACCCGCGATCTGGTGGCCCGCATCCCCGACGGCGGCGCCGCCGAGGTCGACGCCGCCGTCGGCGCGGCGAAGGCGGCCTTTCCGGCCTGGTCCGAGGCCTCGCCCGAGCTGCGCTCGGACATCCTCGACCGGGCCGGAACCCTGATCATGGAGCGGCGAGAACAGCTGGGCCGGCTGCTGTCGCGCGAGGAGGGCAAGACCCTGGCCGAGGGCATCGGCGAGACCGTTCGGGCCGGCCGGGTGCTCAAATATTTCGCCGGCGAGGCGCTGCGCCTCCACGGCCAGAACCTCGCCTCGGTGCGGCCCGGCGTGGAGATCCAGACCTACCGCCAGCCGGTCGGGGTGTTCGGCCTGATCACCCCGTGGAACTTCCCCATCGCCATCCCCGCCTGGAAGGCCGCCCCCGCCCTGGCCTTCGGCAACACCGTGGTGATGAAGCCCGCCGGCCCGACCCCGGCCACGGCCGAAGCCCTCGTCGCCATCCTGCACGAGGCCGGCCTGCCGAAGGGCGTGCTCAACCTCGTCATCGGCCGCGGCGGCGTCGGCCAGGCCATCGTCGACCATCCGGACGTCGCCGGCATCTCCTTCACCGGCTCGCAAGGCGTCGGCGCCGGGGTGGCGACGGGCGCGGTCAGGCGGCAGGCGCGGGTGCAGCTGGAGATGGGCGGCAAGAATCCCCTGATCGTGCTGGACGACGCAGATCTGGAGCGGGCGGTGATGATCGCCCTCGACGGCTCCTACTACGCCACCGGCCAGCGCTGCACCGCCTCCAGCCGGCTGATCGTCCAGGACGGCATCCACGACCGCTTCGTCGCCCTGCTGGGCGAGAAGGTGGCGGCCCTGCGCGTCGGCCCGGCCCTGGACCCCAACACCCAGATCGGTCCGGCCGTCAGCGAGGACCAGCGCGAGACCTCCTACCGCTACATCGACATCGCCCGCGCCGAAGGCGGCCGGGTGGTGACCGGCGGCGGACGCCTGCAGCTCGAGACCCCGGGCTGGTACGTCCAGCCGACCCTGATCGCCGACACCGAGGCGGGCGGCCGCATCAACAACGAGGAGGTCTTCGGCCCCGTCGCCTCGACCATCCGGGTCAAGGACTTCGAGCAGGCGCTGGAGATCGCCAACGGCGTCGAGTTCGGGCTCTCGGCCGGCATCGTCACCGGTTCGCTGAAGCACGCCCGCGACTTCCAGCGCCGCGCCCGGGCGGGCATGACCATGGTCAATCTGCCGACCGCGGGCGTCGATTACCATGTGCCGTTCGGCGGCACGAAGTCGTCCAGCTACGGCCCGCGCGAGCAGGGTTTCGCCGCCGTCGAGTTCTTCACCCAGACCAAGACCGCCTACACCGCCGCCTGACCGCGTCGTGAACTCCCCGGCCGAACCGGCGTTGAACGACGAAAGGAGACAGCCATGGGCATGACAGATCAGGTGACCCGCAAGGTCGAAACGAGCGCCGACCGGGAGGACGACCTCGCCGACGTCGAACTGGTCATCCGCCGCGCGCGCGCCGGCGACCTGACCGAAAACGAGGCGTTCGAGGATATCGACCGGATCGTCCGCCGCCGCGATCCCGTCGAGGTCTACCAGAAATCCTGGGGCTAGGGCGCGGTCAGCACCGCCCCGATAGCGGCGATGCGTTCGACGTCGCGATAGGCGTCCTGGCGCAGAAGGCCGCCAAACACGTCCGGGTCCATCTCGTCATAGGCGAGGTCGAGGCTGCCCGCCTCGGCCAGTTCGGCGAGGGCCGTGTGGACACCGTCCCGTCCGTCGACGATGGCGCTGCCGGTGTAGAGCAGGAAGCGGCCGCCCGGCTGCAGCCGGCGCACGCCCGTGCGCACCCAGTCCAGCGCCAGCGCGGCGCCCAGCTGGTCGCCGCCGTCCCGGTAGGTCCGGCCTCCCTCCCCGGCGATGTAGGGCGGGTTGGCGGCGATCACCTCGAAACGGGCGGGCTCCTTCGGAAGGCCGCTCGTCTCGATCAGTTCCACCGGCAGCGCCGCGTGGGCGATGTTGACCCGCGCCAGCTCCAGCGCCCGCGGATTGACGTCTGTGGCCAGGACCCGGGCGGCCGGGCAGCAGGCGGCAAGGGTCAGGGCGCCCGCCCCCGCGCCGACGCCGATGTCGAGGGCCTCGCCCAACGCCGGCCGGGCCTCGAGCTCGCGCCGCAGGAATCGGGCGAAGCGGTAGCTGTCGGGGCCGAGGAAGACCGCATCGCGGTCCTCGGTCGGCGCCGAATGAAGGTGCAGCCGGCCGTCCAGCGAACTGACCCGCACCTCCAGGCGCAGGCCGTCGCGGCCCGCCCGCACGATCCCCGCCCGCCGGGCCAGATCGAGCATGTCCGGCTCCAGCAGCTCGGGCGTGAACGGTCGCGACCACCCGAAGATGTCCCGCAAGGCGTCGGCGCGGCCCGCCGGCCGCCGCCGGCGAACCCGCTCATGCGTCGCCGGGGTGGGGGTGACGAAGTCGTAGTCGAGGTCCCTCAGGCGGCCCAGAAGGGCCAGCAGGGCGGCGGAACGTGCATCGACGGGAGGTCGCGCGACAAGGGCGTCCATCAAGCGGACCGCCGAACCTGTTCCGCTCCCCACAGATGGTCGCGATAGGCGGCGAAGCAGCGCTCGCCGGCGCGCAGCCGCATGACCGCGCCCTCCGCCAGACTGCGAACGACCTCAGGCCGTTCGGCCGCCAGCGGCCGGAGCACCTCCTCGTTCCAGGCGCGCGAATGCTCGACGTCGAGGGTGGCGTGCAGGGCGAAATATTTGCGCTCGGTCCCGACCCTCAGCCGCTTCAGCCCGGCCGCGACGTGGGTCGCGCGCCACGGCGCGGTCAGCTCCACCGCCCCCAGGGCGCCGAGGGCGTGATAGGCGTAGCGCCGGGTGGTCGAGAAGGCGACGAGGGTGTTGCCCAGCGCCAGCGACGGCCACACCGTCCCGTCGATGGTCGGGGCGAGATCGAGGGCCCTGGCCAGCCGGTCCAGCATCGGGCCGTGCATGCCGCCTTCGGCGCCGCGGCCCATCTCGTCCCAGTAGTTTCGGGCCAGCTCCAGCTTCGGCCGGGTCGGCATCTTGACCTGGGCGTAGGCGACCAGATCCTCGAACCCGGCCTCGCCGGCGACTTCCTGTAGCAGGAACCAGCGCATCTCTTCCAGGGTCGCCGACTCGGCCAGCCACGGGAACAGCGGGTCGTCCTCGCCGGGGCCCGCTCCCTTCAGCGCCTCGAACCAGGCGACGAAGCCGTCCGGGTCCTCGGGCAGGTCCTGCAGCCACGGCGCCGCATCGGCCCGCATGCGCTCGACGAAGGCCCCTTCGAGGAGGGTCATCTCGGCATCCTCACGGGCGTCGGCCACCCAGTCGGCATGCGGCGTACCCGGCGCGAGGCGCCGGTTGTTCCATTGCGCCAGCGCGCGGTGGAAGGCCGCCGGATCGGCGACGTCGTTCAGGGTGTTGGTGGTCAAGGTTCCAGCGCTCATGCCAACCTCCTCAGAGATCGTGGACCGCAAATACGCGCCGCCGCCGCCAAGGTTCCGTAAGACAAGCGATTGTTACATAAGGCCTTCTGTCGGCTTCTGGACGTTGGAACCCCTTCTGTGGATTGGCATTTCGGGAGTCTCTGACCTCGAGATCCGCATGCATCACCCCGGCTATAACTGGAATATTCGCCCCGCCAATGAGGGCTGGCTCTGGCAGGTCTGCGAGCCTGACGGGGGTCGCGTCGTGGCCACGGGCGACGCGCCGTCGCGCGCCGTCGCCGCCGCTCTGGTCGTGCGCGCCCTGGCCCGCGGCGTGATCGCCCCGCAGGACTGGAGCGCCGCGGCATGACCGGCCTCCCTCATCGGCCGATGCGGATTCTGGAGCACGGCGTCTACCGCGGGCCGCATCTCTACAGCCACCGCCCCATGGTGCGTATCCAGGTCGACCTCGGCGATCTGGAGGACTGGCCGACCGATCGCCTGCCGGGCTTCGCCGATGCGCTGATCGCCGCCCTGCCCACCCTTGAGGGCCACGGCTGCTGTTACGGCCGTCCCGGCGGCTTCCTGGAACGACTGCGCGACGGCACCTGGATGGGCCACGTCGTCGAGCACGTGGCCCTGGAGCTGCAGTCCCTCGCCGGCGCGGCCACCACGCGGGGCAAGACCCGGTCGGTTAAAGGTCGCCCCGGCGTCTACAATATCCTGTTCGCCTACGACGACGCCGAGACGGGCCTGCTGGCGGGGCGACTGGCCTTCCAGCTGGTCGACGCCCTGCTGCCCCCGGACCGGCGCGGCGTCGAGGAACTCGACAGGCTGACGAGCGGAACGGGTGAGCTCGCCGGCGTCTCGACGGTGGAGGCGGCCTTGCCGTTGTTGCGCGCCTCGCGCCGCCGCAACGGCCTGGGCCCCAGCACCCAGGCGCTGGTGGATGCGGCTCGCCGGCGGGGCATTCCGGTCACGCGGCTTGACGATCACAGCCTGATCCAGCTCGGCTGGGGCGCCCGCCAGCGGCGGCTTCGCGCCAGCGTGACCGATCGCACCGGCCTGGTCGCCGCGGAACTCGCCGGCGACAAGGACCAGGCCAAGGCCCTGCTCGCCGCCGTCGGCTGCCCCGTGGCGCCGGGGGTGGTGGCCCGGACGGCCGAGGAGGCCGTGGCGCGCGCCCGGCCGTTGAAGCGTCCCGTCGTGGTCAAGCCGCTGGACGGCAACCACGGGCGGGGCGTCACCATCGGCCTGCAAGCGGATGCGGAGATCGCGGCCGCCTTCGCCGCCGCGGCCGCCCATAGTCGTCGGGTGGTCGTCGAGGAACAGCTGCCCGGCCACGACCACCGCGTCCTCGTCGTCGACGGCCGGGTCGTGGCGGTGGCCGAGCGCGTCCCCGCCCATGTGGTTGGTGACGGCGAGCGCACCATCGCCGCCCTGGTGGAGGCGCTCAACGCGGACCCCCGTCGCGGCGAGGGGCATGAGAACCTGCTGACCCGCATCCGCCTGGACGACCGGGCGGCCCAGGAGACCCTGGCGCGGCAGGGCCTGACCGCCGACAGCGTGCCGGCGGAGGGCCAGCGCGTGTTCCTGCGCATGACCGCCAACCTGTCTTCGGGGGGCGTCGCCATCGACCGCACCGACGAGATCCACCCGGACAACGCGGCCATCGCCCGCCGCGCCGCCCTGGCCGTCGGCCTGGACGTGGCGGGCATCGACCTGCTGGCGCCGGATATCTCGCGCTCGATCCGCGAGACCGGCGGGGGCGTCGTCGAGGTCAACGCCGCCCCAGGCCTGCGCATGCACCTCGCCCCGTCCGATGGGCGGCCGCGCGATGTGGCCGAGCCGATCGTGGGCATGATGTTCCCGCGCGGCGCCCGCGCCCGCATCCCCGTGCTGGCCGTGACCGGCACCAACGGCAAGTCGACCGTGGGCCGGATGGTCGCCCACATCCTGCGCCACGACGGCCGCACCGTCGGCCTGACCAACACCAGCGGCGTCTACATCAATGATGAATGCCTCATGGCCGGAGACGCCAGCGGCCCGCGGAGCGCCCGCATGCTGCTGCGCGACCCGACCGTCGAGGCGGCGGTGCTGGAATGCGCCCGCGGCGGCATCCTGCGCGAGGGGCTGGCCTTCGACCGCTGCGACGTCGGCGCTGTCCTCAATGTCCAGCCGGACCATCTCGGACTCAAGGGGATCGAGACCCTCGACGACCTTGCCGCCGTCAAGTCGGTGGTGGTCGAGGCGGTGTCGCGCCGCGGCGTCAGCGTGCTCAACGCCGACGATCCGCTGACCCTGCGGATGGCCCGGCACGCGGGCGGGCGGGTCTGCTGGTTGTCGATGCGCGGCGGCGACGCGGCCCCCGGCTTCCTGCTCAAGCATATCAGCGAAGGCGGCCTCGCCGTCCTCTACGACCCCCTGTCAGGCGACATCCGCCTGTATGACGGCGGCGTGGATCGCCGGGTCTGCAACGCCCGCGCCATTCCGGCGACGCTTGGCGGCGCAGCCCTGTTCAATGTCCAGAACGCCCTGGCGGCGACGGCCATGACTTATGGCGCGGGCGTCGACCCGGCCGCCATCGCCTCGGCCCTGTCCGGCTTCGCCTCGTCCTACGAGCAGAATCCCGGGCGGATGAACATCCACGACGGCCACGGCTTCCGCGTCATCCTCGACTACGCCCACAACCCCGACGCCCTGCGCGCCCTGGGCTGTACGGTGGTCGCGCTGCGGCCGTCCGCGGGGCGGACCATCGCCATGCTGAGCATCCCCGGCGACCGCCGCGACTCCGAAATCCGCGCCATGGGTGAAATCGGCGCCGAGCATTTCGATCAGCTGGTTTTCCGCGAAACTCCCGACAACCGCGGCCGGCCCGTGGGCGAGGTGATCCGCCTGATGTCCGAAGGTGCGGCGGCGGCCGGCTGCGATCCGGTCCGCATCACCGGCGTTCACCGGGAAGAAGAAGCGGTGGAGGCCTGCCTGCGCATGGCGCGGCCCGGCGACTTGGTGGTGCTGACCCCCACCCGGGTCGAGGCTGTCTGGCGCCAGGTGCTCGACTTCCGCCCGACAGCCGACGCCGACGGCGCGCCCGAAGGTCTGGTGATGGAGCCGCCACATGGCTGAGCCTGGCCCCCTGATCATCATCGGCGGCCACGAGGACAAGGAGGGCGAGCGCGTCATCCTCAAGGAGGTCGCCCGTCGGCTGAAGGGCGGCCGCCTGGTCATCGCCACCGTCGCCTCGCACGAGCCCGAGGGCTATTTCGACGCCTATCGCGAGGCTTTCTCGGCGCTGGGCGTGGACGACCTGATCGAGCTCTACGTCGAGGATCGGTCCGAGAGCCTCGAGGACCGGACGCTCGCCTGCCTCGACGGCGCCGGCGGCGTCTTCTTCAGCGGTGGCGACCAGTTGCGCATCTCCAGCCAGATCGGCGACACCCCGATCGAGCGACGCATCCGCGAACTGCACCACGCGGGCGGCGTCATCGCCGGCACCTCGGCCGGCGCCTCGGTGATGAGCGAGACCATGCTGGTCAAGGGCGCCAGTTCGGAGTCCTACCGCATCGGCGACCTGCACATGGCCCCGGGCCTGGGCCTGGTCCGCGACCTGATCATCGACCAGCATTTCGCCGAGCGCGGCCGCTATGGGCGGCTGCTGGGCGCCGTGGCGCACAACCCGCGGCTGCTCGGCGTCGGCATCGACGAGGACACCGCCATCGTCGTCGAGGGCCGGACCTTTCGCGTCATCGGCAGCGGCGCCGCCTATGTCGTCGACGGCGAGACGGCCACCCATTCCAACATCGCCGAGGCCGGGGCCGACCAGGCCCTCTCGATGTTCGACGTCCGCATGCACGTCCTGTCCAGCGGCGACCGCTTCGACCTCGACCGCCGGCGCCCGACCGCGGGGGCGCACGAGGCCGGAGCGAGGGGCCGCCGCAAACCCGACTAGCTCCGGCGGCGCTGGACAAGTCCGCGCCGAGGCTGTTGTTGTGCGCCGGGGCAGGGCCGGACTCGGGTTTGATGACGCAGAACGCACGCGACGGGGCGCGGCGACCGGGCGACGACGCCCTGGTTGGCCTCAACGCGCGTTTCGCCCGCCCGCTGCGCAGCTTCTTCCGCAAACGGGCCTACAACGAGCAGGAAGCCGAGGATCTGGTGCAGGAGGTCTTCGTCCGTCTCGCAGCGCGCGGACCCGCGGCGCAGATGGAGCATGCCGAGGCCTACATCTTCCAGATGGCCGCCAACCTGCTCCGCGACCGCGCCCGCCGCCACGCCACCCGCAGCGCCGGCGACCGCGACCTCGAAGCCGGAGACGGGAAATCGTTTGAGGAAATTTCGCCGGAGCGCGTCTTACTGGGTAAGCAGCGCCTGGCGTTGCTGGAACGGGTGCTCGGCGAACTGCCCGAGCGGACGCGCGTGGTCTTCCTGCTGCATCGTTTCGAGGAGCTGAAATACGCAGAGATCGCCAGGCGACTGGAAATCTCGGTCAGCTCCGTCGAGAAGCACATGATGGAAGCCATGCGGCGGATCAAAGCCCGTTTCGAGCGTGATTGAGGACGAATGACGGCCGAGTACGAGACAGCGATGGATAAGGAGGCGGCCTTCTGGTTCGCCCGCCTGCGCTCGGACGATCTGGGCGAGGAGGACCGCGCGCGCTTCTCGCGCTGGCTGGCCGCCGACCCCGCCCATGTCTCGGCCTATGCCGACTATCAGGGCCTGTGGAGCGACTTCGACGAGGTGGCCGCCTCGGCGCCGATCCTCGAGATGCGGCGCGAAGCCCTGCGTCAGGCCGAGCGGCCGCATCGCCCGCGCCTGCGGCCGCGTTTCGCGCCGATGGCGGCGATCGCCGCCGGCATCGCCGTCGCGCTCGGCGGGGTCTGGATGCTGAGCCAGGGCCCGACGCTGGCGCCCGCCCTCCCGTCCGCGGAGGCCTCACGGCAGGGGCCGGCCACCTATCTGACCGAGGTCGGCGAGCGCTCGTCCATCACCCTCGCCGACGGCTCGGTGGTCCAGCTCAACACCAACAGCCTGCTCGAGGTGAACTATGTCGAGGGCCGTCGGGATCTGAAGCTGCTGCGCGGCCAGGCGCTGTTCGAGGTCGCTCACGACCGCAGCCGCCCCTTCGTGGTCCAGGCCGGCGACCAGACCATAACCGCCCTCGGCACCGCCTTCGACGTCCATGTCGAACCCCACGAAACCAAGGTGACCCTGATCGAGGGACAGATCGAGGTGAAGCGGGTCAACGGCACCGCCCTGTTCCCGGTCACACCCGAGGCGCGCAAGCTGACCGCCGGCGAACAGCTGGTCGCCGTCCGTGAGCGCCCCTTCCTGGTCCGCGTCGCCGACGTGGAGGAGACGGTCAGCTGGCGCGAGGGCCGGGTGGTGTTCGCTGACGAGCCGCTTGCCGAGGTGCTGGAGGAGATCAACCGCTATTCCACCCGCAAGGTGGTGCTCGGCGACAGCGACCTGGCCGCCCTGCGCGTCAGCGGCGTGTTCCGTCCCGGGTCGGCGGATCGCTTCGTGGCGGCGCTGGAGGTCGGTTTCCCGGTCAAGGCCGAGCTGGACGCCCGCCGCGACGTGGTGGTCCTCACCGCCCGCTGAACGCTCCGCCCCCGGAACGACATTTTTTGTGAGGGGTTCCTCACCTCGCGCGTCTTACCCGATGTGAACGCCGAAAAGGCGCCGTCTCGCATCCTCGGGGAAGAACCATGACCAACGCGATCTCCTTCCGGAACGCCCTGCTCGGCGGCGCCGCCGTCGTCGTCGCACTCGGCGCGCCTTCGGCCGCCGCTGCCCAGGCCGTCGCCTTCAGCATCGAGCCGCAGCCGCTGGGATCGGCGTTGCAGGCCTTCGCCCGCCAGACCGACGTCGAGCTGCTTTACGCGCCGGAACTGGTCGCCAATCGCCGCTCCGCCGGCGTCTCGGGCAGCTTCACCCCCGAGGCCGCCATGCAGCGCCTGCTGGCCGGCACCAACCTGACCTTCCGCCAGACCGGCGGCAACGTCTTCGTCCTGCAGGTCGCGGGCGCCCAGCGCCAGGCGGGCGCCGGCGCTGTGCGTGGCTCCGTCACGGATTCCGCCACCGGCGCCCCGGTCCCCGGCGCCGCCATCCGCGTCGAAGGCTCCAACCTTGCGGCGGTCACGGATGAGCGCGGTTTTTTTCGCATCCCGGGCGTGCCCGCGGGTGAGCATACGGTGGTGCTGGACTACCTCGGCTCGCGCAACCAGAGCCAGTCGGTCACCGTGGCCGGCGGCGGCGAAGCGACCCTGAACTTCCTGCAGGGCGATTCCGGCGTGCTCGAGATCGAGGACGTCGTCGTCACCGGCTACATGAGCGCCATCCAGCGCGCCCTGAACCAGCAGCGCACGGCCACCAACGCCTCGACCGTGGTCTCCGAGGACAGCCTCGGCGGCTTCCCGGCCGAGACCGTGTCCGAGGCCCTGCGCCGCGTCCCGGGCGTCGCCTTCCAGCGCGCCGACGATACCGGCGAGGGCTCCGAGATCCTGGTCCGCGGCTTCAACGCCGAGGCCATCAACGTCCAGGTCAACGGCGCCGATCTGCAGGGCACCAACTTCACCCGCGGCGTCGATCTGAGCGGCTACCTTGCCGACAACATCTCGCAGGTGACCATCCACAAGTCGCTGCTGCCCAGCCACGAGGCCACCGGCTCGGGCGGCCTCGTCGAGATCGAGACCCGTTCGGGCCTCGACTACGGCGACTTCTTCTTCAGCGCCAGCGCCGAGCAGGAGCGTCCCGTCGAGAGCGGCTTCGGCCAGGAGTCCCAGTTCAACGCCACCGTCGGCGGCAAGCTCAGCTCCACTTTCGGCCTGGCCGCCAACGTCTCCTACCGCGACACCAGCCGAACCAATTTCGACGTCTTCAACAACAGCGCCGGCGCCCTGCCGCCCGTGCTGCCGGCCGGCTACACCTCGGTCTTCAATATCCCCTACAATCAGCAGTTCCCGTTCGATCCGGCGTTCGCCACCCGTCTGAACACCGGCGTCACCTACATCGACCGGGAGCGCGAGGAGACCAACCTCGCCATCGGCGTCAACGCCGCCTGGGACATCGGCGACCACACCCGCCTGCGCTTCGACCTGACGCACAACAAGCGCGACGCCTACACCTTCTTCTCGCGCACGGCGGTCCAGTACCTGACCGGCGGCTTCGACATGCCGATTCCCGAGCTGGGCGGCGAGGTGCGCCGGCGCTTCGTGCTGAACAGCCTGCGTCCGGGCATGTCGCTGGCCTCGTCGGACGTCGAGCTGGAGACCAACACCCTCAGCTTCCGTGGCGACACCAACGTCGACCAGTGGCAGTTCCGCTACAAGGCCGGCTATTCGGGCACGTCCTCGAGCTCCAGCAATGACGACGTCACCCTGCTGGGGTCGACCTTCACCAACCTGCGCGACCTGATCGACCCGAACACCATCCAGTTCGCCCGCGACGACGACGTCGCCCAGACCGAGCGGATCATCGGCGGCGGCTTCATCGAAGGCGCCGACGGCGTGCCGATCCCGTCGCTGACGCAACAGGGCCTGGACATCCTGTTCGACCCGGCGACCTACCGGGTCTCCAGCGCCGGTCGCTCGATCACCGACAGCCCGACCGACTCGTACTTTGGCGAGTTCAGCGCCCGCCGCTACATGCAGAGCTGGATCGACTACATCGAGGTCGGGACCAAATACGACCGCAGCGAGCGCACCGCGCTGGACGACACCTTCACGACCGACCCGGCCGCCCTGCGCGAGATCAACACCTTCACCTCGATCGCCGGCCGCAACACCTTCCTGTCGGATCTCGACCCCGGCCTGCTGCTGTCGCGTGACCTGGGCCTGTTCGGCCTCGACGGCTTCGGCATCCCGGTGATCAGCCAGGCGGGCAACGCCGCCATCTTCCGTGGCCTGGAAGGCCTGCTGGTCGATGACCCGTCGACGCCCTTCAACGAGCAGCGCTTCAACTTCACCGACGCCTCCGACTTCGACCCGGCCCTGACCGCCGGCGCCCTGATGCCGGCGTCCTCGGTCGAGGAGCGCTGGGCCGGTTACGTCGAGGGTCACTTCGAGATCGGCGACTTCGACATCATCGCTGGCGGCCGGGTGGAGCGCATCGACCGCGCCGGGGCGACCTTCGCCATCCCGACCGTCACCCTGAACACCCCGACCTTCCAGCAGGAGCCGCGCGCCACCTTCGCCGAGGCCGGGATGATCGAGGTCAACAACGTGGAAGCCACCGAGACCACGGTCACGCCCAGCTTCCTGATCAACTACCGGCCGACCTCGAACGTCGTGGCGCGACTGGGCTACTTCCGCTCGACCGTCCACCCCAGCCTGCAGACGCTGCGGCGCGCCACCCAGTACATCATCGACCTGCGGCCGGCGAACAACCGCGTCACCCTGGCGGAAGGCAATCCGGACCTCGAGCCGACGATCACGGACAACTTCGACCTCGACGTCGCCTACTACTTCAAGGAGACGCCGGGCGTCCTGCGCGCGGCCGTGTTCCACAAGACGATCACCAACAACTGGACCAACCTCTTCACCAACGATGTTCCGGCGGACGAGGTGCGCGACCGCGTGCTCGACTACTTCTCGCCCCTCGCCTCCAGCCGGCCCGACCTGATCGCCTTCAACGCCGACACCGAGTTCTTGTACCGGCGGCCCGAGAACGGCGACGGCGGCACCATCTGGGGCGTGGAGCTGGAGGTCATCCGCCAGTTCGACTTCCTGCCGGGCTTCCTCAGCGACTTCGGCTTCATCGGCAACGTCACCTACACCAAGGGCGACTTCCCGACCCTGGTCAACGGTCGCGACGAAAACGGAAACACCATCGTCGTCGAACTGGATCGGGATCTGCAGGGCCAGGCCCCGTGGACCTACAACGCCGGCCTGACCTATGCGAAGGGCGGCTTCGAGGGGCGGCTGATCTACACCAAGCAGTCGGACTCGATCACGGCCTATGAGGTGCACGACCTGAACACCATCGTGCCGGCCTATTCGACGCTCGACCTGCGCATGAGCTACGCCTGGGGCGGGCCGGAGGACAATCGCTACACCGTCTTCCTCGAGGGCGACGACCTGCTCCGCGGGGCCGACGAGGCCGACATCCGCAGCGCCGTGTCGAACAGCTTCGACCGCTCGGACGCCAGCTTCTTCTTCCCGAACACCTACCAGTACAGCGGGGGCCGCGCGATCACCCTCGGCCTGCGGGCGCGGTTCTGAGGATGTCTGCGGCCATCCGGGCCGCTCTACGGTTCGCGGCGGCGGCTTCGGCCGTCGTCGTGACGCTCGGCCCGGCTTCCGGGTTGTGGGCGGCCGGGCCGGGCGACTCTCCATTCCGCTATCAGGTCCCGCCGGATCCGATCCCGGCCCTGCTGGCGGCCGAGGCCCCGCCGATGGTGATGGTCAGCCCGCGACGCGACAGCGTCGCCCTGCTGCGCCGCGTCTCGGCTCCGCCGATCGCCGAGCTCGCGCGGCCGGCGCTGGGCCTGGCCGGGCTCAGCGTCGATCCGCTCAACAACGGCCCCGCCCGGGCCCCGGCCTCGGAGGGCCTGAGCTTCATCGACCTGGCCAGCGGCGAGGAACGCCGCGTCGACCTGCCGCCCGGCGCCCGCATCATCGCGCCGGTCTGGTCGCCCGACGGACGCCGGCTCGCCTTCCTGATGCTTCGCCCCGACGAGGTCCAGCTGTGGGTGGCCGACGCCGTCGACGGCTCTGCCCGTCGCGTCGTCGGCGACGTCAACGCGGCCTTCCCCGGCGCCTACGCCTGGCTGGCGGACAGCGACGGCTTCCTCGTCCGGCGCGTGGTCGAGGATCGCGGGCCGCCGCCGCAGCCCGACGCCGTGCCCGCCGGACCTGTCGTGCAGGAGAGTGAAGCTGGCCGCGCCGCGCCTCTGTCGACCGTGCAGAACCTGCTGGCCTCCCCGTTCGACGAGGCCCTGTTCGAATACTATTTCACCGCCCGACTGGCCCGCGTCAGTCTCGACGGAGGCGAGCCCGAAACGGTCGGCCCTGCAGGACTGATCGTCGACGCCCTGCCGTCGCCTGATGGTCGTTTCGTGCTGGAGACCCGGCTCGACCGCCCGTTCAGCTACAGCGTCGGCGCCGCCGCCTTCCCGACGACGGTCGTCGTCCGCAACCATCAGGGTGACGTCGTCCGCCGCATCGTCGACCGCCCGCTGCAGGAACTCGCGGCCAGCGACGTCACGCCCGGCCCCCGCTCTGTCCAGTGGCGCGAGGACGCGCCGGCCACCCTGGTCTGGCTGGAGCAGAAGGCCCGGGAGGGTTTCAACGACCGCCTCCTCGCCCTCCCGGCGCCCTTCGCCGGAGAGCCTGTCGAACTGCTCGACGCCCCCGGCCGCATCAGCCGTGTCTACTGGGGCCGTGACGATCTCGCGCTGGTGGCCAGCACTTCGGCCGACCGCCGCCCGCGGCGCACCCTGATCGACCCCTCCCGCCCCGGCGAGGGGCGCGAGCTGCCCTCCGGCGCCGTCGTCGAGCCCCTCCTGCGCACCGACGCCGCCGGCCGCGAGCGCCTGCATCTCACACCCGACGGCGGGGGCCTGCTGACCCGGTCGGGCGACGGCCTGTTCCGGGTCGATCTGGAGACCGGCGAGCGCGCACCCCTGTGGCGCGCCCGCGACCAAGGCAGCGGCTCTCTCGTGGCCCTTCTGGACGAGACCGGCGACCGCCTGCTGGTCCGCCGCCAGACCGGCGAGACGCCCTCGAACCTGTTTGTCGTGGACGCGTCTGACGACACCGCCCGCGCGGTCACCGACTTCGCCGATCCGGCCCCATGGTTCAGCGGCGTCCGGCAGCGAGTCCTGACCTACAACCGATCGGACGGCGTGCCGCTCAGCGCTACGCTATACCTGCCCCCCGGGCATCGCGAGGGGATCGACCCGCCCCTGCCGCTGCTGCTGACCGGCTATCCGGGTACGGCCCGGAGCCGCTCGGCCGTGCGCCCGTCCCGTCGCGCGGACGGTTTCGTCCGCCCCGACGGGTTCGGCGATGTCGAACTGTACCTGCTCACCCAGGGCTACGCCGTGATGCGCGTCGACATGCCGGTCGTCGAGGCAGCGGAGGCGGGCACGCTCGAGGGCCATGCCCCGCAGGTGGTCGCCAACGCCGCCGCCGCGCTTGACGCCGCCGCCGCGACCGGCCTCGTCGACCGTGACCGCGCCGCGGTCATCGGATGGAGCTTCGGCGCCGGCATGGCCGCCAACCTGCTGGCCCACAGCGACCTGTTCCGCGCCGGCATCGCCCTGTCGGGAGCCTACAACCGCACCCTGACGCCGTTCGGCTTCCAAGCGACGGAGCGGCGCTCGTTCTGGGAGGCGCCGGACGAGTACATGGCCATCAGCCCCTTCGCCTACGCCGACCGGATCAACGAGCCGCACCGTGCATCAGCAGGAGCGGC
>JADGMZ010000243.1 GCA_015234495.1 Brevundimonas sp.
GATCGGCCACGCCTGGATCATCACCCCGTAGACCACCCACAGGACGAAACAGGCCACCGTCAGGGCGTAGGTGCGCAGCGACACCGACGAGGCGTCCCGCGTCTTCCAGATCTTGATCATCTGCGGCGCGAAGCTGGTGATGGAGCACAGGGCGGCCGCCGAGCCGACGGCGTTGGCGATCAGGCTCAAGCGGCGCCTCGGGGATCGGGCTGGGTCATTCGCCCACAATCCCCCTCAATGGCGAAGGTTGCACCGAAGGCGATCGATACATTTCGGCCGCGACAACCAATACATCAGGCCGCCGCTACAACTGCGACAGAAACGACAAGCGCGACATGGCGGCGATCAGGGCCGAACGGGCGCCCGCCGCGCCCGCGTCCGCTGCTCGAAGGCGTAGCCCAGCGACAGCACCTTGGCGTCGTCCCACTTGCCGGCCATGAAGCTGATGCCGACCGGCATGCCGCGGTCGAAGCCCATCGGCACGGTCAGGTGCGGATAGCCCGCCACCGCCGCCAGCCGGCTGGCCGAGCCCTGCGATCGGTCGTCGTCGTCCGGGTCGTTGGTCCAGGCCCGCGAGGTCGTCGGCGCGGTCAGGGCGATCACGCCATGCTCGGCCATCATTCGGTCGATGCCCTCCGGCCCCGCCGCCCGGAACGACCGGTCGCGCGCCTCGACATAGGCCGGATCGGTCAGCCCGCCGGTGGCCTCCGCCCGTTCGAACAGGTCCTGTCCGAACAGCACCGTCTCGCGCGGCTCGGCGGCGTTGAAGGCGATGACGTCGGCCAGGGTGCGGGTCTTCACCTGCGCCGGGTCGGTCGTTGCCAGATAGGCGTTGAGGTCGTGCTTCAGCTCGGTCAGCAGCACGGTCAGCTCCCAGCCGCCGATGGCGCGATAGTCCTCGGGCGCCTCGGTGATCTCCACCAGCTCCGCCCCCGCGTCCCGCATCGCCTGCAGGCTGGCCTCGAACACGGCCTGGGTCTCGGCGGAATAGTTGGGCACGAGGAAACGCATGACCCCAATCCGCGCGCCCCTCAGGCTGTCGGCGTCCAGCGCCGCCCGGTAATCGACCTTGCGCGCGTCGGCCTCGGCCGTGGCCGGGTCAAGCGGGTCGCTCCCGGCGATCACCGTCAGCACCATGGCCGCGTCCTCGACCGTCGTGGTGATCGGCCCGGCCGTGTCCTGCGAATGGGCGATCGGCACGATGTGGGTCCGGCTGACCAGCCCCACCGTCGGCTTGAACCCGACCACGCCGTTGACCGAGGCCGGGCAGGTGATTGACCCGTCCGTCTCCGTCCCGATCGCCGCCGGCGCCAGCCCGATCGCCACCGCCACCGCGCTGCCTGACGAAGAGCCGCACGGCGTCCGCTCCGGATCGTACGGATTCCGCGTCTGCCCCCCGATCGCGCTCCAGCCGCTGATCGACTGCGACGAGCGGATATTGGCCCATTCGGAGAGGTTGGCCTTGCCGAGGATGACGGCGCCGGCGTCGCGCAGGCGGGTGACCAGCGGGGCGTCGCGGCCCGGGGCGTTGTCGACCAGCGCCAGCGACCCGGCGGTCGTCGGCATGTCGGCGGTTTCGATATTGTCCTTCAGCAGGATGGGGACGCCGAATAGGCCGCCCGCTCCCCGCCGGGCGACACGATCCTCCTCCTGCTGGTCGGTCCATCGGATGGCGGGGGCCACCGCCACGAGCGAATTAGAACGCTCGCTAGCAGGGAGCAGCATTTCCGAGTGCGCGCTCATCGCGGCAACATCGGCAGGTCGGGACGGGCACCGCTGCCCGTCTACGACCTCGGCCACAGTCGGAGTGATAACGACGTCCGAACACCCGGCGGGCCCCCAGACCCCGGTCCCCGACGGCAGGGTCGCGCACGCCCCCAGGGTGAAGGCGACCAAACCGACCGCCGCCGCCGCGAAAGCCCTCCCCTCGATGGGGAGGGTTGGGTGGGGTGGAGGCAGGCTGCCGCCAGTAGAGCGCAGAAAGGCTCCGTCAGTCTTGCCGAAGAGCCGCTCCCGCCATTTCCTGAAGCTCACTGCCGCCACCCCATCCCCAACCCTTCCCCCTCGAGGGGAAGGGAGCTTACTCAGCGACCGCCCTCGACCCGATCGTCCGGTCGAGGAAGTCCAGATACGTCCGCCACTGCTGCAGCTGACGGGGCTGTCCCCGCACCCCGTGCCGCTGCCCCGGATAGAGCATCATCTCGAACGGCTGGCTGTTCTCCTGCAGGGCGTTGATCACCCGCGTGGCGTTCTCGAAGATGACGTTGTCGTCGGCCATGCCGTGCATCAGCAGCATCCGCCCGGTCATCTGCCCCAGCTGCGGCAGCACGTCTGACGCCGCATAGCCCTCCGGGTTCGCCTCCGGCGTCGACATGAAGCGTTCGGTGTAGTGGGTGTCGTAGAGGCTCCAGTCGGTCACCGGCGCGCCCACGGCGGCCGCGGCCAGGCCCATTTCCGGCTCGGTCAGCATGTGCAGGGTCATGAAGCCACCATAGCTCCAGCCCATGGCGGCGATGCGATCATCGTCCACGAAGGGCAGCGATCTCAGATAGTTCGCCCCCAGCACCTGATCCTCGATCTCAGGCTGACCCATCTTCAGATACAGGGCCTGTTTGAACGCCGCCGACCGGTCGCCCTCGCCCCGGTTGTCGAGGCGGAAGATGACGTAACCGGCCTCAGTCAACAGTTGATTGGTGGCCGACTGCCAGCTCTTCCGGACCCCGCCGCCCGACGGTCCGCCATAGACCTGCATCACCACCGGATACTGCTTCGCCGGGTCGAACCGCGGCGGCGTGGTCATCTGCCAGACCAGGGTCTCGCCGTCGCTCTCCAGCGTGCCGTAGGTCACCTCGCCCCGCCGCGACGCATACGGATAATAGGGGTGACCCTCGTCGAGCCGGTTCTCCTCGATCCAGCGCACCAACGTCCCATCGGCGCGGTACAGGCCCGACCGCGGCGGCGTGTTCAGATCCGAATAGTTGCCGACGTAGGCCGTGCCCGTCCGGTTCACCGAGGCGCTCCACCAGCCCCCGGCCGGCGTCACCGCCACCGGCGTCATGTCCTGTCGCAGGCTGGTGCGGAACAGCTGCTGCTCGATGGGCAGCTCGCGTCCGTCGCGCATCGAGGCGGTGAAGAAGACCTCGCCGGTCTCCTGGTTGACGCCGTTCAGCGACTTGACCGGCCACTCGCCGCTGGTGATCGCCCGCAGCCGCCGCCCGTCGCGGTCGTACAGGTACAGGTGCTTCCACCCCGTCTCCTCCGACGACCAGATGAAATTCCCGTCCTCCAGCGCCTTGAAGTCGTGGGTCAGCGGGACCCAGGCGTCCGACCGCTGGGTCACGATCACCTTCGACGCGCCCGTGGCGGGATCGACGCTGAGCAGGTCC
>JADGMZ010000244.1 GCA_015234495.1 Brevundimonas sp.
GGTCTTGGGCTCGGCCTTGATCTGCTCGCGCCCCATCCGGGTCTCGACCCCGGCGGCTTCGAGCTTGCCGTTGATATGGGCCAGCACGTTATCGAGGGTGCGCGGGGCGGCCCCCATGTCGGCCAGGTCAATCGCGACGGCCGTGGTCTGGGACCCGTCGACCCCGACCGGAACCTTGATGGTGATGCTGAAGCGGGTGTCGCCCTGGAAGGCGGCGACGGGCGTGTCGATCGAGCCTTCGTGGATCGGACCAGTGATGGACCGGGCGCTGTCGCGCGGCACGGCGGCCGTGGTCTTGCTGGTCGTCCTGGAGGTGCCCTGGACCATGCGAAGGGCGTCGAACTCGGCATTGGACAGCCACGATCCGATCTCGGCCAGGCCAGCCGAGAAGCGCTTGTCCAGCTGCGTGAGCTCGAGGGCCCCCACACCCGTCGTCCGCGACCGGTTGACCAGGGCGTTGAGTGTGTCCAGCCCCTGATAGAGGGCGAACAGCTTGCGATAGTCGGCCGAGGCGTTCTTGACGTCGAGCTGGGCGGCGCCTTCGTTGATGAATTTCCGACCACCGAGAGCGGCGCGAACCAGGGCGTCGGCCTTTGGCGGCTCGGCGCTGCTGGACCACGGGGGGGTCGGCTGCTTCCGGGCGGCCTTGTTCAGGGCGGCGGCCGTGGACGCGCCCATCGACATGGGCGCCGCGCCCCCGAACAATCCCAGAAGATAGCTGTTGTCGATCACGGCGCGCTCCCGGCCATCAGTGTGACGGCGCGGGCGTAATGAGGTCTTAACATCCGGCGACGGAGCGACTCCGAACGCGACTCAGGGAACAATGGCTGGCGGCGAGGGTTCAGCCGTCGCCGTGGAAGCTGGAGACGTGCCTCATGTCTGCCTTCGTCGAAGCCCTGAGATCGCTGCTCGCCCTTTACGGATTCGGCTCCCGGATTCAGCGGCGGCGGCCCGCCCCTGTCTATATCGGACGGTCCGGCGCAGGCGGGCCCCGGCTCTAGCCGCCGCGGAACAGCGACAGGATGATCTGCGGCGCCTGGTTGGCGATCGACAGCGATTGCGCCCCGAGCTGCTGCTGCACCTGCAGGGCCTGAAGCCGGGCGCTCTCCTTGGCCAGATCGGCGTCGACGAGGTTGCCGATCCCTGATTCAAGGGTGTCGACCAGCTTGGTGACGAAGGTGTTGTGCGCCTCGACCTGCTTGGCCTGGGAGCCCAGCTCGCCGAGCGCCGCGTTCAGCTGGGTGATCGAAGCGTCCAGACGACCCAGGGCCTGGGTTGCGCCGGTCAGGGTCATCAAACTGTCCGACAGGGCCAGTTCGATGATGGAGCCGCCGAGGTTGAGGTTCTTGGCCGACAGGGTCACGAACGAACTGGCGTCGGCGTTGGCCAGGAAGCGGATGCCGGTCGAAAGCGACCCGTCGAGGATGTTGCCGCCGTCGAAATTCGCGTTCTCCACCGCCGAGGCGATGGCCCGCAGCAGCGCCTGGAAGTCGCCGTTGAGAAGCTGGCGGGACTGGGTCTTCAGCGAGGAGTCCTTGGCCGCGACCACCTTCTCCTTCAGCTGGTTCAGCAGGTCGGAGATGGATTCGCCGGCGGACAGGGCCACGTCGGCGATCGAGGTCGCCCGGTCGAGGCTCTGCTTCACCGCGCTGAGGGCGCCGACATCCGCGCGCTGCTGCTGGGCGATGGCCCAGATGGCGGCGTTGTCCTTGGCGCCCTGCACCTTCAGGCCGGTCGAAATGCGGCTCTGAACGTCGCCGAGACGCTCGTTCGTGCGCGCCAGGTTCTGCAGCGCGATGGCGGCGGAAGTGTTGGTGTGGACGCTGTTCGTCATCCGACTCGGCCTTTCAGGTTTGGCCAAGGCTAGAAGGCGAACGGTGCACACATGGTTAACGGTCGTTCACCACGCGTCTTAACCGCGCGGATCGCTCCTGCGCGGCGGGGTCTTGCGGATACGCTGTGGCGTCAGGCCTTGGTGTCGATCACCGCGCCGGCGCTGTACTGAACCGCCTGCATAAGATCGACGACCTGTTCGCGCGGCAGTTGCTTGACGACCTCGCCGGTGATCCGGTCGAGGGTCTTGTAGATGAAGGACCCCGACTGCGGTCCTTCCTCGATCACCAGGCGATAGCGGGCAGCGCGTTCGGCTTCCTGCGCAAACCTGGAATCGTGGAAATCGCCGCTCGCGGTCGACGCGGCGGCGGGCTGGACGGCGATGGCGCCGATCGGGATTATCCTGTCATTGCTCTGCATCTCTCCCTTCGCCGCCGGTCAGGACGGCGTCTCCGTGATGCGGCCCGGATCGGTCGGGCGGGGCGCGAGGCCCCGCCCTTCCGGTCGATCCTTAGCGGAACAGTCCGAGCAGGATGGAGGTCGAGGAGTTGGCGATCGACAGCGCCTGCACACCCAGCTGTTGCTTGGTTTGCAGAGCCTGGAGTCGGGCGCTTTCCTTGGCCAGATCGGCGTCCACCAGGTTGCCGACGCCGGCTTCCAGGGCGTCCTGGAGCTTGCCGACGAAAGTCAGGTGGGTGCCGAACGACTTGGAGCCGGTGCCCAGGCGAGCCAGGGAGGCCGACACGTTGTCGATCGAGGTGTTGACCAGACCCAGGGCCGTATCGGCCAGGGTCGAGGTACCGATGGTGGTGGTTGCGGTCACGGTGACCTGGCCGCCGCCCAGGGTCAGGTTTTCACCGTCCACCTTGATGGTGGTGCCGGCCGTGTTGGCCAGCGCCTGGTAGCCCGCCGTCCCGGTCGAATTGTCGAGCAGGTTGACGCCATTGAACTTGGCGTTCGTGACGACCGTGGCGATCTGGTCGCGGATGGCGGTGAAGTCCTCGTTGAGGGCCGCGCGCGCCGAAGTGGTCAGGCTGGTGTCCTTGGCGGCGAGCGCCTTCTCTTTGAGCTGGAGAAGCAGGTCGGAGACCGACTCGCCAGCCGCGAGAGCGACGTCCACGGCCGACTGGCCACGGTTCAGACTGTCCTTGACGGCGTTCAGGGCGCCCATTTCGGCGCGTTGGCCCTGGGCGATGGCCCAGATGGCGCCGTTGTCCTTGGCGGACGAGATCGCCTTGCCGGTGTTGATCCGGTTTTGAACCGTTTGCAGTTCCTTGTTCGTGACCGACAGGTTCTGCAGGGCGATCATTGCGCCCACGTTCGTGTTAACGCTGTTCAGCGCCATGGCACGTAGTCCTTCTTTCAAGGTGTCCGACGCCATTTTGGCTGCCGGGAGCATTTTGCTCGACAGGGTCCGCAGCAAGGACGGGACCAGTCGCCCCGCGGCCGTGCCAGATCACCTGCCCTTGTTTTCGCTGCGTTAGTTCCTGTTAAGCACGCCGCCCGAACGGACGTTTCTGCCGGGCCCACGGCAAGTTTTGCCGGGCGGTCGGCACAATTTGCCGCGTCCAGGGGCGACAGTCGTCAGCGGCGCTCATCGCCAGCGGTCCTGCAGGGCGCGTTCGGCGCGCAGGGTCTCGACGGCCAGGCGACGCGCCGCGTCGCATTCTGCGAGGGCCAGGCCTCGCGCCATATAGGAGGTCTCAAGGTCGGCCAGCGTCGCCGCCTCCGGCAGTCGATCCAGGCGGCACGGCGTCACCGCTTCTCTCGGCAGGGTCAGGCGCGGCGGCGTCACAGACGGCGGGGGCGAGGCGGCACAGCTCGCGATCATGAGCGCGCAGGCGAGCGGCGCGAGCGGGGTGGAGCGGTTGATCGGCGTCATCGGCGTTCCTGGCTTGGGCGTCGGCGGCCGCGGTCGTCCGGGCCAGTTCGACGGATTGTCGGTGTTGATGGTCGAGCCGGCGGGCCAGATCGGCGGCGCCTTCCGCCTCGAGGCGACGGGCGCGCGCGTCATCGACGGCGGCCCCGGCGCGGCGCTCGGCGGACTCCAGCCGCCGCTCGCCGATCCCGAACGGGTCCCAGTGCAGACCCAGCCCGCGACCTAGGAGCGCGAGGACGGCGGCCAGGGCGACGGCGCACAGCAGCCAGCCCAGCGGGGTCAACGCCCTGAGAATCAGGCGCGGGCTCACGGGAACGCCTTCCGATCGAGTTCGATGTGCGGCCCGTCGCGCAGCGTCGGCCAGTCGCCGCCCCAGACGATGGCGGTCCCCTGCCGCACGGCGGCGGCCTTGAAAGCCGCGGCGATGCGCGGATACAGCGGCCAGTCCCAGCGCACCTGGCCGTCGACCACGGCCGCGACGTCGATGGCGTGGCCGGTCAGGTGACGCGAGCGCCAGGTCCGGCTGGCCCCGGCGCGGACCAGCAGGGCCTGGCGCGCCCTGGTCCGCAGCCCCTCAGTGATCATGAAGTCGACCGGGCTGAGGGCGATGGCCTCGCGGGCCAGGGCGGCGAGCCGGGGGTGGACGCCCTCGAGCCGCTTCAGCGACCGGCTGGAAAGTGCGTAGCCCATCAGCGCCCCTCCCCGTCCAGCGGCCGGCGCAGGGAGCGCAGACCGGCGATCAGTTGCTGCGCCGTCGGGGCCACGAGGTAGAGGATCATGGTCAGGGCCAGCAGCGCCATCAGCGCCCGCGCCAGCGACAGCGCCGCCTCGGGCGGGGTCAGGGCGATCAGCCGGTCGAGCAGCAGCCAGGCCGCGCCGGTGCTGGCGAAGACATAGAGCCGGCG
This sequence comes from Brevundimonas sp., assembly GCA_015234495.1. Lineage (GTDB taxonomy): Bacteria > Pseudomonadota > Alphaproteobacteria > Caulobacterales > Caulobacteraceae > Brevundimonas. The sequence goes on from JADGMZ010000244.1 coordinate 4,618, forward strand.
CCACAGCCAGCGGCCCTCCGCCAGCGGCGACGGCGCCGGCGGCGGAGACGGATCGGCAGGGCGGGTCATCGGTCGTCCTCCTGTTGTTCGAAAGGCCAGTCCCCGGCGCGCCACTGGCCGGCCGTTTCGAGGATGAAGTCCTGATCGGTCAGCCGGTCCGGCGTCTCGAGGACGTCGCGGTCGAGCATCGCGGTTTCGGTCGGACAGCGTCGGCGGGTCATGGCGCTCACCCCTGCGCGATCAGCCAGACGCAGCCGGCCGCGCCGGCTCCGCCCGCGCCGCCTGCGGTTTCGCCAGCGCCACCGCCGCCGCCTCCGCCGCCCGCATTTCCGCCGACGCCGCCGTCGCGCCCCGGGCCGGTCGCCGAGGCCGAGCCGCCCCCGCCTCCGCCGCCCGCCCAGTGGAGACCCGGTTGGGGCGACGCCGCGTCGGACAGACCGGCGGCGCCGGACCCGCCGGCCCCGCCGACCGCCTTCACGGCCAGAACGCCGCCGTCTCCGCCCGCACCGCCGGAACGCATCGCGCCCCCCGCGTCCAGGCCGCCGCCTCCGCCGCCGCCGCCGGGCCCGTCAGGCCGGTCGAGGCTACGTCCGGATCCGGCCGTCGCCGCAAGGCTGGAGTCGCCGCCGCCGTTGGCGACCGGCGCACCTGCGCCGCCAGGGCCTCCGAGGCCGCTGCTCGCATCGCCCAGATCGCCGCCTCCGCCGCCGGCGGCGATCAGCAGGACAGTGGAGCCGAGTGAGACGACGGAGTCCCCGCCGTCCCCGCCGGCGGCGGCGGCGCCGGCCGCGCCGCCTTCGCCGACCGTCACGGTCAGGCCCGCCGACAGCAGGTCCGCCGGCCAGACGCCGCGGCCGAGTCCGCCGGCGCCGCCGCCGCCTCCGCCAAAGCGGGCGCCCGAGGCGCCGAACGCCCCGGCCCCGCCGCCCCCGCCGCCGCCGACGGCGACCGCCTCGACGGTCCGCGCCCACGATGGCGCGGCGTAGTCGCCGTCGGCGGTCAGGACCGTCACCGTGCGGCGGGCGGCGCCCTGGTCAAAGACGATCCGGCCGGACGCCCGGTCCACCGACCAGACATCGCGCCAGATCGCCCCGTCTGCGCTGACCTTCAGGCGCAGGTCGTCATCGCCGATCAGGCCCAGTTCGGCCCGCCCGCCCCAAGCGCTCTGGAACAGCAGCGACAGGACGTCCGTCGCCCCTTCCTTGTTGAGGGTCAGACGCAGGTCGCCATCGCCGCCCTCGCCGACGCCCAGCGCCGTCCAAAGCGCCTTGTTCAGCCGCGCCGCGAACGGATTGACGGCGTCCGCGGTCGTCCCCAGTCCGAGCCGGTCCAGCCCCTGGATCGCCTCCAGCCGCTCGCCGAGCGGGACCCAGCCGCCGGCGTGGCGGACCACCAGTTCGGCGGCGTCGGTCACCAGGGCGATCAGCCCGTCAGCCGCCTCGACCATGCTCCAGCCGCCGGCCTCGGCGCGCAGCAGTGCGCCCTCGGGGCGGCCCTCCCAGGCGGGCCCGGTCGCCCCGTCCGGCAGAATGTACAGCGCCCCGTCCGGCGGTGCGGCGGGCTGGGTCGGCTCGGTGCGGCTGACGACGGCGGTCTGGACCACGGCGTCGAGCCGGGTCAGGGCCTCGTTCAGCGTCACATGCTTCTGCATCTGGCCGGCCGCCAGATAGGGCAGGCCGAGGCGGGCGGTTTGGTCGTCGCTCATCAGAAAGGTCTCCGAAAACTGTCGAAGACCAGTCTGGGGCCGCCCGCTCCTCAGGCGCGTTCAGGACGCTGACTCGAGACCCATCTTGTGGAATATCAATGGGTAAGGCTCGAAAAGTATGATGACAGTCGGCGAAATGCCAGCACTCGATACCGCCGTTAGTCGTGCAGGTAGACGACCCGCCGAAGCCCGCCCTTGGCCCGCATCTCGGCGAGGTGACGCTCGTGCTCGCCCGAGGCGCGCGCCTCGCGTTCGTTGGCCTCGACCCAGTGGGTGGTCTCGATGTCCTTCTGCAGCGCCCTGGCCGCCATCAGGTGGCCGGGAAACAGGACGTCGACGACATTGGGCACGAAATCGAGGAAGGGCACCTCGCCGATGGCCGTGGTCACGCTGTCCAGTCCGAGATAGGCCGCCATCCGCGCCACGGTGGCCGGCGAGGCCTTGACCCGGGCGGCCTGGACCAGCAGCCAGCCGGCCGCGCCGAGGCTGTAGGCTGTGCCCACCACCGGCACCCAGGTCAGCAGGCCATCGAGGCCGACGCCGAAGGGTCCGATCCCAATGGCGCGGTCGGAGAGCTTCTTCACGCCCTCGACATTGGTCCAGATTTTCTCGATATCGCCGATGGTCCGTCTGGCCATTCCAACCTCCGAAGCGGGACCGTAACGCGCCATGACGACGCCTGTTCACCGCGGCCTGCAAGCCCTGCGTCGACGGCGACCGCATCGGAGCGGAACGTCCCGACCGCTCGCAGGCCTCGTCCGTCTGGCGATGACCATCCCGCTTGGCCTGGCCCTGATCGCCCTGTCGGGGATCGGCCACCGCGGGTTCGACATTCTGGCCCAGTTCACCGCGCCGGCGCTGGCGGGGACGGCGATCCTGAGCCTCCTGCTGGCGCTGTTCCGGCTGCGGACGGCGGCGCTGATCGGCCTCGTTTCCTGTCTGGCCCTGCTGGCGGCCGTCGGCCCGCAGTGGTTTCCGGGCGGACCGCGGCCCGACGAGGGCGCCCCGTTGCTGCGGCTGTATTCAGCCAACCTGTGGGCCCGGAACACAGACGTCGAGGCGATCGCCGCCTCGGTCCGGGCCGCCGACGCCGATGTGGTGGTGCTGATCGAACTGGGCGACGCGCCGGCGGCGCGGCTGGACGAGGTTCTGGCCGGCTATCCGCACCGGATAGCGACGCGACGCCTTGATCGCGCCTCCGGCCCGGCCCGGTCCCTGATCGCCTCGCGGCTGCCGCTCGTGGCCATCCGCGACCGGCCCGATGGTCTGCACGCCGTCGGGGCCAGAGTGCAGTCGCCGCTGGGGCCCGTGAACGTGCTCGGCGTCCACCTGACCCGGCCGTGGCCGTTCCAGGAACAGTGGGGCCAGATCAGCCAGACCATGGCCCTGGCGGCGGTGATCGACGACCTCGACGGGCCGGTGGTCGCGGCAGGCGACTTCAACAGCGTGTCCAGCGCCCGCATCGGCAAGCAGGTGCGGCGCGACCTGGGCCTGCATCCGACGCCCGGTTTTCCGGGCACCTGGCCGGCCTTCCTGCCGGCCGCGTTCGGCATGACCATTGACCAGGTCTACGTCTCGCCGGACCTCGCCTTCGTCAGCCGCCGGCTGGGCCGGGCCACCGGCTCGGATCACCGGCCGGTGGTGACGGAGATCACCCGGGCCGCCCGGTGAGCAGGGCCTGCAACCGCGCCTCGTGACCCGCGGCGGGAAAGTCGTCGGCGATCCAGCCCTCCTCGAAGGCCTTCAGCAGGCGCCCTGTCTCGGGCCCGGGCTTGACGCCGAGCCGGGCGAGGTCGCGGCCGCCCACCGGCATGGAGGGACGGGTCCAGCCCTCCGCCAGCGCCAGCAGACGCCGCGCGGCGCCCGCCTGTTCCGGCGACCCGGCCCAGCGGCGGCGGACAGCGTCGGACACGGCCGCGACGCCGTGGCGATACAGGGCGGCGCGGGCCTCGCGGTCGCTCATCGTCAGGCTGACGGTCGGGACGGCCCGGGCGGCGAATGCCAGCCGGTCGCGCGTGGCGTTGGGAAACCGCAGCCGGCTCGCGGCCTCGCGCGCCACCCTCTCGTCGGCCGGCAGCAGGACCATCAGCCGGACCACCGGATCGCCGCTCTGCTCGACCGCGGCCGCAAACAGCGGCGTCAGGTCCGCCTCGGGCAGGACCTCCGCCAGCACCCCGGCCCCGGCCATGGCGGCGACGGCCGGGCGCGGGTCCGGAGCCGAAAGCAGCTTCATCAGCTCGCTGGAGACGCGCTCGGCCGACAGGCGGCTCATGCCGGACGCGAGGGCGCGGCAGGCGGCGAGGCCGGCGGCGTCCGGCTCGCCCTTTCCGTACCAGGCGTGAAAGCGGAAGAAGCGAAGCACCCGCAGGAAGTCCTCGCGGATGCGCGTCTCCGGCTCTCCGACGAAGACGATCCGTCCCGCCCGCGCGTCCTCCACCCCGTGGCCGGTCGGGTCGAACACCCGTCCGTCGGCGTCGGCGTAGAGGGCGTTGAGGCGGAAGTCGCGGCGGGCGGCGTCCTCGGCCCAGTCGTCGGTGAAGGCGACAGTGGCGTTGCGCCCGTCGGTCGAGACGTCGCGGCGCAGGGTGGTGATCTCGAACGGCCGTCGCTCCACTATGGCGGTGACGGTGCCGTGGGCGATGCCGGTCGGCACAGCCTTCAGTCCGGCGGCGCGAACGGCCGCCTCGGTCTGCTCCGGCCGCAGGGTGGTGGCGATGTCGATGTCGGCCACCGGAGCGCCGATCAGGGCGTTGCGGATGCAGCCGCCGACGAAGCGGGCGCAGCCGGGACCGCCGGCGGCCTCAAGCGCGGCGATCACCGCACGGGTCGCCGGAGCGGTCAGCCATGGCTGATCGAGCCGGACGCCGGTCACGCTGCGTCCTCGTCGACGGCGGCGGCTATCCCGGGCTCCTCGCCGTAGAGGCGCGACCGCAGCGCCCGCACGATGGCGGCGGTGGCTCCCCAGATGTAGCGCTCGCGGTACGGCATGGCCCAGAACCAGCGCCGCGGCCCGCTGTCGGGATCGTAGAAGTCGCGGCGGTGGTTGGCCGGGTCCATCAGGAAGTCCCACGGCGCCTCGAACACCTCGGCCACCTCGTCGGGCGACGGGGTGACCACGGGCGGCTCGGCCAGCCAGCCGACGACGGGGGTGACCATGAAGCCGGTCACGGTCTCGTGGCCGTCGCCGACGCCCAGCACTTCGACCGCGGCCGGAGCGAGCGCCACCTCCTCCCAGGCCTCGCGGACGGCGGCCTGGGCGGCGGTCTCGCCGGGATCGAGGCGGCCGCCTGGGAAGGCGATCTGGCCGGTGTGTCTGGCGAGGCTGTCGGAACGGCGGGTCAGCAGCACCGTCGGCCCCTCCGGCCGGGCGATGACCGGCACCAGCACCGCGGCGGGCCGCAGGGTGCGGCCCGGGCGTGGCGCGTCGGGATTGAGATCGAAGTCCGACCGCAAGGGGCGGCCGTCCGGCCGCCAGGCGGCGGCCGGGTCCAGTCGCTCGACCAGCCGCCGCCGCAGGGTGTCCAGGCTCATGCCACGCCCGCCCCGGCCGGACCGAGCGGAAAGGCGGCGCCCGCGGAGCGCACCACCAGCCGGTCGTCCTCCACCACCGCGCGATCGACCAGGTCGTAGAACACCGGCCGGGCGATCCGGGCCCACAACTCGCCGCGGACGTGCAGGGCCGGGGCCGGCTCGCCGGTGCGCGGGTCGGTCTCCACCCGGACGGGGTGGTCGGGACCGGCCTCGACCACGTCCCCGACGTCGGTGGTGAAGACCAGAACCCCGTCCCGCTCGACGGCGGCGACGGCGCGGAACGGCAGGTCCTCGACCCGGATGGTCAGCTTCTCGACGGGGGTGACCAGGCAGTAGCCGTCCGGATCCTTGCGCAGCACGGTGGAGAACAGCCGCACCAATTTGGGCCGCCCGATCGGCGACCCCTCGTGCAGCCAGGTCCCGTCACGGCGGATGACGATGTCGATGTCGCCGCAGTGGTCGGGGTTCCACAGGTGGACCGGCGGCAGGCCGCGGCCCGGCGCTTGCGCCGCGGCGTCTGCGACGGAGGCCAGACCGGACGGGCTGTCGGCGGGATCGGACATGGATGCAGACTTAAGGCGCCGGGCCGCGCTGGCAATGCTCATCCCGCCTCAGGCAGGGCGCACGGCTCCGGAAACCGGGGCGTCGCCGCGCCACAGCACCCGGCGCGAATCGACCGGGCCGGGCAGGCGAACCCCGGCCGCCGCGGCGAATCCGAAGCGGCCGAAATAGGGCGCATCCCCGACCAGCAGGATCCCTTGGCCCCCCTCACCCGCCCAGGCCAGGCAGGCCTGCACCAGCTCGGCCCCGAGCCCGGCGCGGCGATTGCGGGCCGAAACGGCGATGGGGCCGAGGAACAGGGCCGGCCGGCCGCCGACGGTGACCGGCCACAGCCGCACCGATCCGACCGCCACACCGCCGTCGCGGGCCACGAATCCAACCGCCGGAGAAGCGCCCTCGCGCAGCCGCTCGGCGGTCTTGGCGAAACGGCCCGGGCCGAAGGCGGCGAGCACCAACGCCTCGACGGCGACGCCGTCGGCGGGGGTCTCCACAACGATGTGCGGAGGCAGGGCGAAGGCGGGCGTGGCGGACATGGGCGCGCGCACCTAAGGGCCGCGCGGCCGCGAATCAACCGGATTTCGAGAAATCGGCGGCCCGCTTCTGCGTGAAGGCCATGAAGGCCTCCATCGCCTCTGGGCTCTTCATCTGACTACCGAAGGCCTCGCCTTCCCGCTGCATCAGGGCCCAGAGGGCTTCGGCGTCGCGCATCAGCCGCTTGGTCTTGCGGATCGAATTGGGCGCGCGGGCGGCCAGCTTGTCGGCCAGGGCGGCCGCCGTCGATTCGACCTGGTCGGCGGGAACGGCGCGGTTGGCCAGGCCCCAGGCCACGGCCGTGCGGCCGTCGACCGGCTCTCCGAGCGCGAACATCTCGAAGGCTCGCTGGTGGCCGATGGCGGCCGGCAGCAGCAGTGAGGACGCCGCCTCGGGGGCCAGGGCGAGGTTGATGAAGGGGACCGACAGAAGGGCGTCTTCGGCCACCACCACCATGTCGCAGTGGAGCAGCAGGGTCAGGCCGATGCCGACCGCCCGCCCGCGCACCGCCGCCACCGCCGGCTTGTCCAGCTCGGCCATCGCCCGGAGGAAACGGAACACCGACATGTCGAACGGTTGATCGGTCTGCGAGCCGATGGCGATGAAGTCGCCGATGTCGTTGCCCGCCGAGAAGGCGTCGCCCTCGGCGCGGAAGAGCAGGACGCGCACGGCCTCGTCAGTGCGGGCCCGTTCCGCCGCGTCCGACAGGGCGACGTACATGGCCTGGGTGATGGCGTTCTTCTTTTCCGGCCGCGCCAGCGTCACGGTCAGGACGCCGCCGCTCAATTCTGTCTGGATGTGATCGGTCACGCCCCTGCCTCCTCGCTGATTGCGGTCCACCAGTCCACGCCGTCCGGATCGCGCCGACGTGACGCCCGCCCCCGGTGCAGCAGGTAGTTCAGATGCGCCAGACTCTCGCCCGTCGCCATGCCGCGCACGCCGTCATCGACGGGGCGGGCGAACAGGGCGGCGAACACATCGACCGCGCGGCGCGGCTCGGCCAGCGCGCGCTCCAGCCGGCGCAGGGCGGTCCTGTGCCCGCGGATCAGGGCGTCGATGCGAGGCTGCACGCCATGGAACGGCTCGCCGTGCGACGGCAGGACCAGGGCGTCTTCGGGAAGCACGTTCCGGATCCGCTCCAGCGAGGCAAGCCAGTCGCCGAGCGGATCGGCCTCCGGTTCGGTGGGCCAGACGGAGACGTTCGAAGAGATTTTCGGCAGGATCTGGTCTCCGCCGAGGACCACGTCGTCGTCCTCGCGCCACAGGCAGGCGTGCTCCGGGCTGTGACCTTCGCCGACGACCACCCGCCATTGGCGGCCGTCGATCGTCAACCGGTCCCCCTCGCGCATGCGGACATACCCCGCCGGCAGCGATGAGACCGCCTTGCCGAAACCCCCGAAGCCGGTGCGGTATCCGGCCACCTGCGCCTCGTCCCAGCCCGCCGCGCGATAGTAGACGGCGCCTTCTTCGGATGCGGGCTGGCCGGTGTCGGCGATCAGCATTCGGGCGGTGACGTATTCCAGCCGGGTCATCACCAGCGGCGCCTCGAACCGGCGGCAGAGCCAGCCGGCCAGGCCGATGTGATCGGGATGCATGTGGGTGCAGATCACGCGGGTGACCGGTCGGCCTTCCAGCGGCCCGGCCAGCAGCCGGTCCCACTCATCGCGGCTGGCGGCCAGGTTCAGCCCCGTATCGACCAGCGCCCAGCCGTCGCCGTCGCGCAGGGCGTAGACATTGATGTGGTTCAGGACGATGGGCATGGCCAGCCGCATCCAGCGGATGTCCGGCGCGATTTCGACCGCCTCTCCGGGGCCCGGCGGCGGACCGAACGGATAGGTCAGGCCCCGCTCTTCGCGGGACGCGGCATCCGTGCCAGCCACTACGACGCCGTCGGCCAAGTCCGTCTCCAATCGCAACTGAGGCAGGATAGGACGAACCTGCGTTGCGGCGCCACCCGTTTCTGTCGCCTTGACCCCGCCACATGCGGCAGCCAAGGATTTGGGCACGATTTCCCTTCCCGGAGTTTCACTGTGTTGCAAAAGAAGTTGCTTGCGCTGGTCGGCGGCGCGATGGCCCTGGCGCTGCTCTCAGCCCAGCCCGCTCTGGCGCAGGTTGCGCCGAATGACCCGAGGGGCGACGACGTCTCCGACCGCGCCAGCGGCAACATCCGCGGCGACCGGGTTCTGCCGGGCCGGATGAGCGACGGCGCCCGGGAGCGCCGCGACCGCCGCCGTGACCGCGACCAGGAACAGACGCCGGAGGCGGCCGCCGCCGCCACGCCGGAAGAGAACAAGGCCGCCGCCCAGGCCGTGCTGACCGCCGCCGGCGTCAACTGCGTGGTCTCGGAAGCGTCCCTGCTGGGCGTCACCGCCGAGCAGCACTCGACCTATGAGGCCGTCTGCACCGAAGGACCGGGTTATCTGGCTGTCAGCTCGACGCCGCCCCAGACCTTCAACTGTCTCGAACTGGCCGGCCAGGCCGAGACCACCCGCCTGCGGGATCCCGAAGCCGACGTCGGCCAGCAATGCACCCTGCCGGTCAACCTCGACCCGGCGCCGGTCCTGACCTCCTACGCCCGCGCCGCCGGCATCGCCGACTGCACGGTCGACCGGGGCTCGGCCATCGGCAAGAGCACCGCCGGCAACACCATCTTCGAGATCGGCTGCGCCGATCGGGACGGCTTCTGGCTCGAGCAGGTCGGCGACTCCTGGCAGGCCACGCCGTGCTGGGACCTGGCCCTGATGCAGGAGGCCTGCCGCTACTCCACCGAAGCCGAGATCAAGGGCGCCTGGGGCCGGGTTCTGGCGGGCACCGCCGCCGCCGCCTGCGACGTCCAGGAAGCCCGCCGGGTCGGCCGCGACGCCCAGAGCCTGACCGTCTATGAGGTCAAGTGCGGCGCTGGCGACGGCTATTTCGCGCGCGTCGGCAACACCTTCACCGCCCAGCGGGTCCACACCTGCGTCGAGGCGGCGAACATCGCCGGCGGCTGCACCCTGACCGCTGCCGCGCCGGCGACCAGCGAGCAGTAAATCCGCACGACAGGATCGAAGACGACGCCCCGGAGTTCGCTCCGGGGCGTTTTCGTTTGGGCGATCGGCGCTTCACAGAAGGCCCCGACGCGCCGTAATCATGGGGCATGCGCATCGCCACCTGGAACGTGAACTCGGTCAACGCCCGTCTGCCCACCGTGCTGGCATGGCTGGAAGCGGCCGCGCCGGACGTCGCCTGCCTGCAGGAAATCAAATGCGTGGATGAGAAATTCCCGCGCGAGGCCTTCGAGAGCCTCGGCTACAACGTCGAGATCCACGGCCAGAAGAGCTACAACGGCGTCGCCCTGCTGTCGAAACTCCCGCTGTCCGACGTGAGCCGCGGACTGCCCGGCGTCGACGCCTCCGGGCACGAGGCCGAGGCCGAGCAGTCCCGCTATATCGAAGCGGTGGTCGAGGGCCCGCGGCCCGTCCGCGTCGGCTGCATCTACCTGCCCAACGGCAACCCGGTCGGAACCCCCAAATTCGCCTACAAGCTGGCCTGGTTCGACCGGCTGCGGGCCCATGCCCGCGACCTGCTGGCGCTGGAGGAAGCCTTCACCCTGTGCGGCGACTACAACGTCATCCCGACCCCGGACGACGCCCGGAACCCCGCCGCCTGGGTCGATGACGCCCTGTATCAGCCCGAGAGCCAGGCCGCCTTCCGGGCCCTGCGCCATCTCGGCCTGTACGACGCCGGCGAACTGGGCGGCCAGCCGCCCGGAACCTACACCTTCTGGGACTATCAGGCAGGAGCCTGGCAGCGCGACCACGGCATCCGCATCGACTTCCACCTGCTGTCGCCGCAGGCCGCCGACCGCTTCCGCTCGATCGAGACCCATCGCGAGGCCCGCGACCTGGACAAGCCCTCCGACCACGTCCCGGTCGTGGTCGAGTTGGCGGACTGAGCATGGCCGAGGCGCTGCGGGTCATCCTGCTTGTGGCCCTGGCGGCGGCGGCCCTGACCACCGCCGCCCTGGTGCTGGCCTGGTGGATGGAGCCGGTGCGGCGGATGCGTCGGGCCCTGCTCAGGTCGCTGGGCGCCACGCCCGAGGCCGAGGCCCTGTCGCCGGCCGAGGGCCGGGCCGCCGGTCTGGACTTCGACGGCGCCCAGATCGCCGTGCTGTGGAACCGCGGCGCCACCGGTCTCGTCTACGCCTTCGAGGAGATCGACGGCGGCGAGATCATCGTCGACGGCCACGTCGTCGCCCGGGTGCGTCGCGGCGAGACGCGCAAGTCGCTGGACATCCTCGCCCCCGACGCCGAGCAGGTGGTGCTGCGGCTGATGTTCGCGGACGCCCGCCACCCCGAGTTCGAACTGGCCCTGTGGGACGCGACCCTGCCGGTCCAGACCAGTTCGCCGGGCGAGGCCCTGCGACTGGGGCGCCGCTGGTTGTCGCACCTCGAGGCCCTGCTGCGGGCCTGAGCCTCCCGGCCATTGCTGCGCGAGGGGGAGGAGACTAGGTAGCCCCAATCCCTGTGACCCGAGTTTCCGGAGCGCCCGCCGTGGCCCGCCTGTTTGACGCCTACATCATCGCCGACTGGACCGCCGCCGAGGGCAAGAAGCTGGGCGACCAGTCCGTCTGGATCGGCGTGGCCAAGCGCGATGTCCGGTTCCGCCTCTATACCGAGACCCACAACGTCGCCACGCGGGCCGAGGGCGAGAAGCTGCTCGCCTCGCTGCTGGCCGAGCACCGCAAGCGCGGCGACCGGGTGCTGGTCGGGTTCGATTTCAACTTCGGCTATCCGGCCGGGACGGCGGAGCGGCTCAAGCTGACCGGAACGCCCTGGCAGGCCATGTGGAAATTCATCGCCTCCAACGTGGTCGACAAGCCGGACAACACCAACAACCGCTACCAGGTGGCGGCCAAGATCAACCGGCTGATGACCGATCAGCCGTGGCCGATGTGGGGGGCGCCGGCCAGCCAGGCCCAGCGCTGGTTGACCACCACCAAGCCGCCGGCAGGCTCGGGCGCCGACATCCCCGAGTTCCGGGTCACCGAGGACGCGGTGCGCAAGGGCCGGCTGCAGCCCAAGAGCGTCTGGCAGATGCACGGCGCCGGCGCCGTCGGCGGCCAGACCCTGGTCGGCATCCCGGCGGTGCGACGGCTGCTGGACAGCCTCGGCCCGTCGGGCGCGGTCTGGCCCTTCGGCACCGGCTGGCGGGCCCTGACGCCCGAGGATGTCGAGCCCCTGTCGGCCCTGGTGGTCGAGGTCTGGCCCTCGATGTTCGACGGCAAGCCGCAGACCGGCGAGTTCAAGGACCAGGCCCAGGTCCGCGCCACCGCCGAGGCGCTGGCCAAGATGGATGAGGCCGGCGCGCTGTCCGAAGCCTTCGCCCCGCCGAAGGGCGCGGACGAGGCCCTGATCCAGAAGGTCGAACAGGAAGAAGGCTGGATCCTGGGGGCCTGACCCCGGCCGGTCAGGGCCGTCCGGCCTCGCGATCCAGTTCGCGGCGCATGAGCTCGGCGACCCCGGCGGCATTGGCGCGGGGATTGGTGCTGGTCTGCTCTGCGCCATAGAGCGCCTGCAGGAAGGCGCGGTCCCATTCCGTCAGCGTCGGTTCCGGCGGGCGGTCGGAATCGAACAGTCCGAGAATTGTCGGCACGGCGCTGGTGTCTCCGCGCATGTCGATATGGGCCAGGGCGACCATGGAGATGAAATCGGCCAGTTGGCCGAAGTCGACACGGTCCAGGGCGTCGATGTCGACGACGACGACGGCCTGTTGCAGGTCATCGCGGGTCCGGCGAGTCAGCCGAGAGCCGAATCCGTGGAGGACGTTCGGCCCGAAGTCCGAAGGCCGGCTCAGCTTGCCCCCTCCAGCGGACAGAGCTTCGCCCGGCAGCCGCACGGCCGGACGTTCCGTGTCCGGGTTCATGGGCAGGGCGACGTGCCACCATCGCACGGGGCGAGGGTCGTGCTGGAAAGCCG
>JADGMZ010000245.1 GCA_015234495.1 Brevundimonas sp.
CCATCGGTTACTTCCTCTTGGCCTTCTTGTCCGCCGCGTGGCCCGGGACGTTCCGCGTGGGGGCGAACTCGCCGAGCTTCATGCCGACCATTTCTTCGGAGACCGACACCGGCACATGCTTCTGGCCGTTGTGGACGCCGAAGGTCAGGCCGACGAACTGCGGCAGGATGGTGGAGCGGCGCGACCACGTCTTGATCACGTCCTTGCGGCCCGACGTCTGAACGGCGTCGGCCTTCTTGAGCAGATACCCGTCGACGAACGGGCCTTTCCAGGAGGAACGGGCCATCTTTAGCGAGCCTTCTTAACGTGGCGGGTACGGATGATGAACTTGTCCGTAGCCTTGTTCTTGCGGGTGCGGGTGCCCTTGGTGTCCTTGCCCCACGGCGTGACCGGGGTGCGACCGCCAGAGGTCCGGCCTTCACCACCACCGTGCGGGTGGTCGATCGGGTTCATGGACACGCCGCGAACGTGCGGACGCCAGCCCATGTGGCGGACGCGGCCCGCCTTGCCGAGGTTCTGGTTCATGTGGTCGGGGTTCGACACCGCGCCCACCGTGGCCATGCAGCCGTCCAGGACCATGCGAAGCTCGCCCGAGCCGAGACGGATCTGGGCGTAGCCCTGATCGCGGCCGACCAGCTGGGCGTAGGCGCCGGCCGAACGGGCCAGCTGGGCGCCCTTGCCCGGCTTCATCTCGATATTGTGGATGATCGTACCCACCGGCATCGAGCGCAGCGGCATGGCGTTGCCCGGCTTCACGTCGACCTTCTCGCCGGCCACGATCGTGTCGCCCGCCTTCAGGCGTTGCGGCGCGATGATGTAGGCCTTTTCGCCGTCCTCATAGGTGACGAGGGCGATGAAGGCGGTCCGGTTCGGATCGTACTCGAGGCGCTCGACCGTGGCGGTCGCGAACTTGCGGCGCTTGAAGTCGATCTTGCGGTACAGCGTCTTGGCGCCGCCGCCGCGGAAGCGGACAGCGATGCGACCGCCCTGACCACGTCCGCCCGACTTGGTCAGGCCTTCGGTCAGCGACTTCTCCGGACGGCCCTTGTGGAGCTCGGAGCGGTCGATCAGCACCAGGGCGCGGCGGCCCGGCGACGTCGGATTGTAATGCTTCAGAGCCATCTGATCAGAGCCCCGTGGTGACGTCGATCGACTGGCCTTCGGCCAGCGTCACGATCGCTTTTTTGATGTCGACCCGACGGCCCATGATGCCGCGGAAACGCTTGGTCTTGCCCTTCTGGACGAGGGTGTTGACCTTCAGCACATTCACCTTGAACAGGGCCTCGACCGCCGCGGCGATCTCGTCCTTGGAGGCGTTGTCCGCGACGCGGAAGACGACCTTGTTCTGTTCCGACAGGATCGTGGCCTTCTCGGTGATCACCGGAGCCAGGATGGTGTCGTAGTGACGGGCGGTGGGTTGAGCGCCGGCCATTACGCGGCCTCCTTCTCAGAGAAGCGCGCCTCGATGGCCTCGACGGCCGCCTTGGTCAGCACCAGCTTGTCGGCCCGCAGGATGTCATAGACGTTCAGGCCGGCGTTCGGCAGCACGTCGATGTGCGGGATGTTGCGCGCGGCCATGCCGAAGTTCGCGTCGACTTCCGGACCGGCGATGATCAGGGCCTTGGTCCAGCCCAGCTTCCCGAACTGCTCGCGCAGCTTGGCGGTCTTGGGCTCCTTGACCGTGACCGTGTCGACCACGATCAGGTCGCCGGCCTTGGCCTTGGACGAGAGCGCGTGACGCAGGGCCAGGGCGCGGACCTTCTTGGGCAGCGAGAAGCCGTGGTCGCGGACGACCGGGCCGAAGGCGCGCGAACCACCGACGAACTGCGGGGCGCGACGCGAACCGTGACGGGCGCCGCCGGTTCCCTTCTGCTTGTACATCTTCTTGCCGGTGCGAGAGTTCTCGTTCCGGGTCTGGACCTTGTGGGTGCCGGCGCGGCGCTTGGCCAGCTGCCAGTTGACGTAACGGGCCAGCAGGTCGCCGCGGATGTCGGTGATGCCGAAGACGGCGTCCGACAGTTCCACGTCGCCCGAGGCCTTGCCGTCGAGTTTGATGACCGAGAGTTTCATTACGCTTCACCGCCTTCGGTGGTCTCGACGGCCGGGGCTTCCTCGGCCGGCGTTTCGGCCGGTTCGGCAGCCGCCGCGGCGGTCTTCGACGACTTCACGCCGCCCGGGAAGGGAGCGTCAGCCGGACGAGCCTTCTTCACGGCGTCGCGGATCTTGACCCACGTGCCCTCGTGACCCGGGACGGCGCCCTTGATCATGATCAGGCCGCGGTCGGCGTCGACGCGGAAGATGGTCAGGTTCTGGGTGGTGACGACTTCCTGGCCGAGGTGGCCGGCCATCTTCTTGCCCTTGAACGTGCGACCCGGATCCTGACGCTGACCGGTCGAACCGTGCGAGCGGTGCGAGACGGAGACGCCGTGCGAGGCGCGCAGACCGCCGAAGTTCCAGCGCTTCATGGCGCCGGCGAAGCCCTTGCCGATGGTCTCGGCCTGGACGTCGACCTTCTGGCCGGCGACGAAGTGGTCGGCCGAGAACTCGGCGCCCACGTCCATCATCGCGTCCGCGTCGATGCGGAATTCGGTGACATAGGCCTTGGGCTCGACTTCGAGCTTCGCGAAAGCTTCGCGTTGGGCCTTGTTGGTGTTCTTGGCCTTCTTCGAGCCAGCGCCCAGCTGGAGAGCGACGTAGCCGTCACGCTCCTGGGTACGTTGGCCGACGACCTGGCAGCCGTCTAGCTGAAGCACAGTGACCGGAACGTGCGCGCCGTCATCGGCGAACACGCGGGTCATGCCCAGCTTCTTGGCGATCACGCCCGTGCGCATCGGATCCCGCCTCTTTCTACTTTAAATCTTGATCTCGACGTCCACGCCGGCGGACAGGTCGAGCTTCATGAGCGCGTCCACGGTCTGCGGGGTGGGGTCGACGATATCGAGGACACGCTTGTGCGTGCGGATTTCAAACTGCTCGCGCGACTTCTTGTCGACGTGCGGCGAGCGGTTCACGGTGAACTTTTCGATCAGGGTCGGCAGCGGGATCGGACCACGAACGGTCGCGCCCGTGCGCTTGGCGGTGTTGACGATCTCGCGCGTCGAAAAGTCGAGGACGCGGTGATCAAAGGCCTTGAGCCTGATGCGGATGCTTTGATCCATATCGGTAGCTATTCCCAAGCAGGCGAACCTGCGTCCCTGTGAACCATTTCAAAGACCGGAGTCTTCAGGCCGCGAAGGCCTTCAGAGTACGCACGTCCGCAAAAACGATCGGCCCACGCAGTCTCCCGCGAAGGCCGTTTAAGTCCTGGGTCACTGCAAAGAACAGGGTCTCAGGTCGTTCCTGCGAACCGCGTCTGCACCACATACTCAAGCGAGG
>JADGMZ010000246.1 GCA_015234495.1 Brevundimonas sp.
GACCAGCTGACGCCGAACCTGAACGAGCCGCTGCAGAACTCGCTGCTGTGGGTCTACGAGGGTCAGACCCAGTACTGGGGCCTGGTGCTGACCGCCCGGGCGGGCCTGATGACCAAACAGGAGGCGCTGGACGTCTTCGCCAACACCGCCGCCAGCTACGCCGAGGACAATCCCGGCCGCGCATGGCGCGCCATGCAGGACACCACCAACGACCCGATCATCGCGCGGCGCCGTCCCCAGCCGTGGGGCAGCTTCCAGCGCAGCGAGGACTATTACCGCGAAGGCGCGATGATCTGGCTCGACGCCGACACCCTGATCCGCGAGCAGAGCGGCGGCCGCAAGTCGCTGGACGACTTCGCCCGCGCCTTCTTCGGCGTCGAGGACGGCGACTGGGATCCGGCCCCCTACACCTTCGAGGACGTGGTCTCCACGCTCGACGGAGTGCGGGACCATGACTGGGCGGACTTCCTGCGGGCCCGCCTCGACGCGGTCGGGCCGAACGCCCTGACGCCCAACGGCGGCATCGAGCGCGGCGGCTATCGTCTGGTGTGGCGGGAAGAGCCCAACGATTACTCGAAGGCCCTGAACGCCGAACTGGGCCGCGTCGACTTCCAGTACTCGCTGGGCCTGTCGCTCAACACCTCGAACCGGATCACGGCGGTGCGCTGGGGCTCTCCGGCCTTCGAGGCGGGGCTGACCTCGGGCTGGGATCTCGTCGCGGTGAACGGCCGGGCCGCCAGCGCCCGGGGCCTCGCCGACGCCGTCACCGCCGCCAGGGACCCCACGACCCCGGTGGAGCTGATGGTTCGCCGCGGCGACCGCTTCCGCACCCTCCGCTTCGACTACACGGGCGGCCTGCGCTACCCGCACCTCGAACGGATCGAGGGCACGCCCGACCGGCTGGGCGACATCCTCGCGCCGCGCCGCCGCTGAAGGACCGACCGATGCTGAAATCCGCCGCCCTCGCCCTGCTGCTTGCCTCCGCGGCCGCCGCCGCCGTGGCCCAGACCTCGCAGGCCCAGACCCCCCTGCCGGCGCCGACCAGCCTGCCGCGCCCCCTGCCGCCGATCCCGGCGCCGCAGGACGTGGCCTATCCCGGAACCATCGGCATTCAGGTCGACCTGACCGACCTGGCGCACAAGGTCATCCGCACCCGCCAGACCCTCCCGGTCCGGCCCGGCCCCCTGGTGCTGCAGTACCCGAAATTCCTGCCCGGCAACCACGCCGGCACCGGTCCCATCCAGCTGGTCTCCGGCCTGACCGTCACGGGCGACGGCCAGCGGATCGAGTGGGTGCGCGACACGGTCGATCCCTACGCCTTCCACCTCGACGTCCCGGCCAGCGTCCAGACCCTTGAGGTCGCCTTCGAATGGCTGACCCAGCCATCGAACGCCGTCTGGCGGGTGGTGATGACCGACGAGATCGTCAACCTGCAGTGGGAAAAGGCCCTGCTCTACCCCGCAGGCTACAACCACAGCCGGATCACCTTCGCCCCCTCCGTCGTCCTGCCCGAAGGCTGGAACTACGGCGTCGCCCTGGACACCGTTTCGCGCGAAGGCGGCGTGGCGACCTTCGCCCCCATCTCGCTGGAGCACCTGGTCGACAGCCCGATGTTCGCGGGCGAGCACTACCGGCGGGTCGAGATCGATCCGGACGGCGAGGCTGTCCATCTCAACCTCGTCGGCGACACCTCCGCCTCGATCCGGATCACGCCCCAATGGAGGGCGAAGTACGAGGCCCTCGTCCAGCAGGCCGACCGCCTGTTCGGGGCGCGCCACTTCGACCGCTACGAATTCCTGCTCGGTCTGTCCTCTGAGCTGGGCGGCATCGGGCTGGAGCACCACCGCTCGTCCGAGAACACCGCCAGCCCGAGCTTCTTCTCCTCGTCCAGTCCTTCGTTCGGCTCCCGCGGCCTTCTGCCCCACGAGTATGTGCACAGCTGGAACGGCAAGTTCCGCCGCCCGTCCGACGAGCTGGTCCCCAACTTCAACGTCCCGACGCAGAACACCCTGATGTGGGTCTACGAGGGCCAGACCGAATACTGGGGCGACGTGCTCACCGCCCGCTCGGGCCTGGGGACCCTGGAGGAGGCGGTGGTCAACCTGGCCGAAATCGCCGGCTTCTACGACCAGCAGCCCGGCCGGCAGTGGCGCGCCCTGCAGGACACCACCAACCACAACCTGCTCGGCTACCGCACCTCGAACCCGTGGTCGTCGTGGATGCGCGGCACCGGCGACTACTATCGGGAGGCGGCCCTGATCTGGCTCGACGCCGACACCCTGATCCGAGCCGCCACCAACGAGCGCAAGTCGCTCGACGACTTCGCCCGGGCCTTCTACGGCGTCGAGGACGGCGTCTGGGAGGCGCGGCCCTACACCTTCGAGGACGTGGTCGAGCACCTCAACGCCGTCCACCCGCACGACTGGGCGACCTTCCTTCGCACCCGCCTCGACGCCGTCGGGCCCGCGGCCCGGGCCCCGCTGGACGGGCTTGAACGCGCCGGCTGGCGACTGACCTGGGTCGACGAACTGACACCGCTGGAGAAGCGGATGATGGGCGGCTGGGCCAACGACTTCCAGTATTCGCTCGGCTTCACCCTCGGCTCCGGCAACCGCATCGCCAACGTCCGCTGGGGCTCGCCGGCGTTCGAGGCGGGGCTCGGCCACGGCTGGGAGCTGGTCGCGGTCGGCGACCGCACGGCCTCCGCGGAAGCGCTGCGCGCGGCGGTCACCGCGGCGAAGGACGGCGGGGAGCCGATCCGGCTGGTGATCAAGCGCGACGACGCCTTCCGCACCGTCGGGTTCGACTACCGCGGCGGCCTGCGCTACCCGCGCCTCGTCCGTATCGAGGGAACCCGCGACCGGCTGGCCGACATCTTCGCGCCGCGCCGCCGGTAGGAGCCCGGAAACCTACCAGCAGGCCTGCGGTCTGGGCGTCTTGCGCAGCTCTGCGGTCGCGGCGGCGCATTGGGCCGAGGCCTCGTCCGGGGTCAGCTTCTGGAGGTTCCAGCGCAGGTCGCGCAGCTCGGTGCGCAGGGCCTCGTCGCTGGCCGGCTTGCCCTGTTTCAGCTCGCAGGCATGCATGTCGTATTTGAGGGTCGCCAGCTCCATGCAGGTGTTGGACAGCGTGCCCATGATCAGCCGGGCCTTGGCCGCGGTCATCGGCAGTTCGGGCGACGGCGGAACCGGCGGCCCCGGCGGCGGGGGCAACTCCCGGCCGGTCGCGAAATTATCGCAGGCTGCGAGACCCGCGGACGCGGCCAACGCCGCGGCGACGATCCTGAACTTCATCGAACACCCCTCCCTCGTCGCGGCAGGGGGCCACACCCGGCGGCGCCTGTCCATCTCGCGCAAGCAAAACGGGCCGGGGATC
>JADGMZ010000247.1 GCA_015234495.1 Brevundimonas sp.
CGTCTGCGCCTCGACCCAGGCCTTCATCTGGGCGGGCAGGGAGATGTTCATCGTCGCCATGACCGGACGGTGCGCGCGATGGCAA
Organism: Brevundimonas sp.; assembly: GCA_015234495.1. Classification (GTDB taxonomy): domain Bacteria; phylum Pseudomonadota; class Alphaproteobacteria; order Caulobacterales; family Caulobacteraceae; genus Brevundimonas. The sequence goes on from JADGMZ010000247.1 coordinate 86, forward strand.
TCCTTGTCAATGCGGCGGCCGGTCCGCGCCGACCAGCATCCGGTAGGCCGCCGTCGCCTGCGCCCGCGCCGCCTCGTCGTCCAGCAGCCGGCGTGAGTGCCCGTAGGCCAGCACGATGCCCTTGAACTGGAACACCAGCACCTCCAGCGTCGCCTCGTCGGCGTCCGGTTTCAGCGTCCGGAACTCGCGCTTCAGCACCTTGGCCCAGCGCACCTGGCTGCCCTTCAGCGTATCGCGCAGCGGACCCGGCTGATCGTCGAGCTCGATCGCCGCGGCCTTCAGCGGACAGCCGCCCGGCCGGTCCTCGCCGTCGATCCAGTCCAATTCGCCCTGGAAGATGCGGTCCAGCCGTTCACGCCCCGGCGTCAGCGGCTCGGCCGGCCGCCACACCGCCTCGGTGAAGCGCTCGATCATGGCGTCCACCACCTCGGCCTGCAGCGTCTCCTTGGACTGGAAATGCTTCAGCACAGCGCTCTTGGACACTCCGGCCGCGCCGGCCACGTCCTGCAGGCTGACGGCGGCCAGGCCGCGCACCGTCACCTGGGCGATGGCCTCGTCAATCAGCCGGGCGTGGGTGGCGGCGCCCTTGGGCGGCATGGTGACGACTCCGATAAAAAGTGACCACATGGACACTTTGGGATTGACACGAAGTGACCGCTCGGTCACCTCTATGTGCACGGTCGGTCACTTTTGCACGAGCCGGCCGCCATGACCAGCCCCTGGAGGCCCGAATGCTTCTCCTGTCCCTGTTTGCGGCGGCCCTGACCGTCGCCCAGCCCGCTCCTCAGCCGGCCGCGCTCGACGCGGCCGCGTCCCTGGCCCAACCCGGCGAGGCCCGGCGTCTCATCCTCGACGGCCGGTCGTGGTCCTGTGGTCCCGACGGCGCCTGCGTCGCCCGGGGCTCCGGCGCGTCCCAGCCGGTCATGCGGGAATGTCGCCGCTTCGTGGCCCGTTTCGGCGCCGTGACCCGATATGAGCGCGACGGCGTCGCCCTGTCGACCGACGAACTGGCCCGCTGCAACGCCGCGGCGAACTGATCGCTCAGTGCGCCGACCCTCCGGTCACGGCGGCGATGCCGGTCAGAAGGCTGGCGGCCGTGACCGGCTTGGCGACATGGAGGTCGGCCCCGGCGGCCAGCGACTCCGCCTGATGTTCGGCCATGGCGTTGGCGCTCAGCATCACCACCGGCGTGCGCGCCCGCCCCGGCGTCGCCGCCTCCAGATCCCGGATCGCACGCGTGGCGGTGAGGCCGTCCATCACCGGCATCTGCATGTCCATCAGCACCACGTCGAAGGTCCCGGTCTCGAAGGCCGTCAGCGCCAGCGCCCCGTTTCCGGCGATGACCACCTCCGCCCCCTGGCTGGACAGGATGAGCTGGACCACCCGCTGATTGGTCGGATGGTCCTCGGCCAGCAGCACCCGCAGGGCTGTTCCCGCGTCGGGGATCGCGCCGCACGTCGCCGCGGGCTCCCGCGCGTCGTAGTCGGCCAGGCTGCCGGCGCGGCGCAGCGGCAGCACGAAGCGAAACCGGCTGCCCGCGCCGGGCGTCGAGCGCGCCTCGATCTCGCCGTCCATCATCTCTACCAGCGAGCGGCAGATCGACAGGCCCAGCCCGGTCCCCCCGAAACGGCGGGTGATGGTGCTGTCGGCCTGGCTGAAGCGCTCGAACAGCCGCATCGCGTGCGCCGAGCCGAAGCCGACCCCGGTGTCCTCGACCGTGAACGCCAGCCGGTGGGCATCGCCCCGACCCTCGGGATCGTCCGACCAGACCTCGATGTCGATCGACACCCGGCCCTCGGCGGTGAATTTGACGGCGTTGGACAGCAGGTTGCCCAGCACCTGCCGGATGCGCGTGCTGTCGCCGAGAAAGACGCCGCGCGCTTCGGGCGACCGGCGGAGGCGGAACTCCAGCCCCTTGTCCTCGGCGCGGGCGCGCATCACCGCCAGCGGCTCCAGCGCCTCTTCCAGATCGAACGGCCGGCATTCGAGGTCGAGCTGTCCGGCCTCGATCTTGGAGACGTCGAGAATGTCCGAAACCAGCCGCTCGAGCGTGGTCCCCGAACCGCGGATCAGGTCCACCATCTCGGTCTGATGCTGCGACAGGGGCGTCCGCGCCAGGGCGTCGGCGATCCCGATCACCCCGTTCAACGGGGTGCGAATTTCGTGGCTCATATTGGCCAGAAAGTCCGACTTGGCCCGGTTCGCCGCCTCGGCCGCGGCCTTGGCGTCGCGGAGCGCCTGTTCCGCCGCCATCCGGTCGGTGACGTCGCGCGCCACGCCGTAGATGCGGTCGCCGACCCGCTGCGCCCGCCACTCAAGGGTGCGGTAGTGGCCGTCCTTGTGACGGTAGCGGTTGATCTGGCCCAGAACGGGGGCGCCGGGCTTGCGGCTTTCCACCTCGTCGATGCTTTCCAGCGTGGCCGGCAGGTCGTCCGGGTGGACCAGGCTCAGCAGGCGGGCGCCGCGCATCTCCTCGGGCGAATGGCCCAGGGCCGTTTGCCAGGACCGGCTGACCCGGACGATCCGGCCTTCCAGGCCGCGGATGACCAGCAGGTCGAGCGAGACATCGAAGAAGCGGGCAAGGTCGTCCGCGTCCCTGTTGCCGCCGACGCCGGCCGCGTCGGATGGGTCCTCGAACAGGGTCTCCGGCGCGCCGCAACTCATACTGGTGGTCGCCCTTGGTTACCCTGATCGGACCCGGATAGCCGGTTGGAGTTAAGGTCGCATTGCCGTCAGTAGGCGAAGTCGCGATAAATCCGGCTGACGTCGCCCTGCCAGTCGCCGTGATACAACTCCAGCAGGCGGTCCGCGGGGGTGACCCCGCTGTCGGCGATATCCTCCAGCTCCGACAGATAGCCGCGCTCGTCCACCATCCCGCCCGAGAAGCGGGCGCGGTTCTTGAGGCCCTGTTTGGCGATGCCGACCAGGTCGACCGCCACCTCCCGCACCGGCCGGCCCGCCACCTCGGCCTTCAGGCCCAGCCGGGTCACGTCGCGGCGCAGCCGCTCGTGGTCCTCGACGGCCCAGTCCTTGACCAGGTCCCAGGCCGCCGCCAGCGAAGGGGAGTCGTACAGCACGCCGGCCCAGAGGGCGGGCAGGGCGCAGATGCGGCTCCACGGCCCGCCGTCGGCGCCGCGCATCTCGAGATACTGCTTCAGCCGCACCTCGGGGAACAGGGTGGTCAGATGGTCGCCCCAGTCCTTCTTCGTGGCCCGGTCGCCCGGCAGGGCGTCGAGCCGGCCATCCATGAAGGCGCGGAACGACTGGCCCGACAGGTCGACATA
>JADGMZ010000248.1 GCA_015234495.1 Brevundimonas sp.
GCCGCAACCAGAAGGTCATCGAGGAGGCCCCCTCCCCGCTGCTCGACGAGGCGACCCGCGCCGCCATGGGCGCCCAGGCCGTCGCCCTCGCCCGCGCCGTGAACTACGACTCCGCCGGCACGGTCGAATTCGTGGCCGGCCAGGACAAGTCCTTCTACTTCCTGGAGATGAACACCCGCCTTCAGGTGGAGCATCCGGTCACCGAACTGATCACCGGCGTCGACCTGGTTGAACAGATGATCCGCTCCGCCTGGGGCGAGAAGCTCGCCTTCCAGCAGGACGACCTGAAGATCGACGGCTGGGCCATCGAGAGCCGCATCTACGCCGAGGACCCGTATCGCGGCTTCCTTCCCTCCATCGGCCGCCTCGTCCGCTACGAGCAGCCTGAGGAAGGCCCGCACGAGGACGGCTATGTCGTGCGCAACGATTCCGGCGTCCGCGAGGGCGACGAGATCTCCATGTTCTATGATCCGATGATCGCCAAGTTGTGCGCCTGGGCCCCGACCCGCGCCGAGGCGGTCGAGGGCATGGCCCGCGCCCTGGAGGACACCCATCTGGCCGGCCTCGGCCACAACGTCCCCTTCCTCGCCGCCGTCATGGACCAGCCGCGCTTCCGCTCGGGCGCCCTGTCCACCGCCTACATCAAGGACGAGTTCCCCGACGGCTTCCACGGCCTGGCTCCGTCGCCCGACCAGTCCCGCCTGATGGTCGCCACCGCCGCGGCCATGCACGAGATCCTCTCCGAACAGGCCGGCGATCCGTCCGACCGCACCGACTGGACCGTCCTGATCGACAAGGCCGCCTTCCCGGTCAGCCTGTCCTATGACGACGACGAGGCGCTGACCCTGGCCATTGAGGGCGACGCCGAGCCGACCCGCCTCTCCGACATCGACTGGCGCCCCGGCCTGGCCCAGTTCCGCGCCGTCCTCGACGGCGAGCCCTACACGGCGGAAGTCGCCCGCGCTCCGGACGGCTTCGTCATCCGCCACCGCGCCGCCCGGGCCCGCGTCCGCGTCCTCACCCCGGCCGTCGCCGCCCTCTACGCCCGCCTGCCCGAGAAGCAGGCCGCCGACACCTCCAGGCTGGTCCTCTCCCCCATGCCCGGCCTCGTCGTCGCCATTCCGGTCGTTGTCGGCCAGGAGGTCAAGGCCGGCGAAACCGTCGCCATCATTGAGGCCATGAAGATGCAGAACATCCTCAAGGCCGAGCGCGACGGCGTGGTGAAGGCGGTCAGCGCCAGGGCCGGCGACCCGGTGGCGGCGGACGACGTGCTGGTAGAGTTCGGGTAGGTCTGCTGGGCTTCGCGCGTCTGGGGCTCGACCAGCACATCCTGATCGGCGGAACCTCTCCCAAGGCCGGCCGCCGGCCGGCGCCCGACGGACTGGGCGAGGCGGAGTGAGTCACGCGGGCTCCCGATCAGCCCCCCTTGACTCTCATTTCGATGTTTAGCTAAACATCACTTCATGAGCTCCGTCTTCAAGGCCCTGTCCGATCCGACCCGGCGTCGCGTGCTGCAGCTGCTGCGCGCCGGCCCGATGACCGCCGGCGACCTCGCCGACCGGTTCGAGGTGTCGAAACCGACCATGTCGGCCCACTTCGCGGTGCTGCGCGAGGCCGGACTGGTGCATGCCGAGAAGGCGGGGAAGAGCGTGATCTACCATCTGAAGCTGTCGGTGCTGGAAGACGCGCTGCTGGGCTTCGTGCAGTCCTTCGGGGGGGCCGCGGCGGCTCCGGAGGAGGAACCGCCGGCCGCGGCCGGCAAGGAGACGACGACATGAGCGACGTGAAATCCGAAATGATCCCGAATCTGGTCGCGGCCGGCGCCCTGATCGCGACGGCGCTGGCGGCGACGGCGGCGAAGCAGGCGGGCTGGGTCGACGGGGACACCGTCACCCGCATCGTCATGGCCGGCACGGGCCTGATGCTCGCCTGGGTGGGCAACCGCATGCCCAAGGCCTGGGTCCCGCAGGCGGCGGCGCGGCGCGTCAACCGCGTGGCCGGCTGGTCGCAGGCGATCAGCGGCCTGGTCTACGGCGGGCTGTGGGCCTTCGCCCCGTTCGACGTGGCGCTGTGGTTCGGGGTCGGAGCCATCGTGCTGGGGATCGCGGTGACGGTGGGGTACTGCGCGGCCCAGGCGCGGCGCGGAGTCGGGCCGGCCTGAGCGTCGCCCCGCGCCGACCGCGCTCACAGCCAGCTGATCCGCGGCCCCCGCCCGCCCTCCGGCGCGTCGATCAGCAGGTCGGTCATGGCCCACACCAGGGCGTCGGCGCGGTCCAGCGAGGCGGAGGACTCCATCTCCCCGCCGAAGGCCATCAGCTCCTCCTCCAGCGCCTCGAACATCCCGGCGTGCAGGATCCGTCCCTGTTCGTACAGGGCCGCCACCGGCTCGGCCCGCACGTATTTGCCGCGCGTGGCCCGCACCTCGCGAACCCTCAGCTTGGCGCCGGCCGTCTTCAGCACCGCCCTGACCATGTCGCCGCCCTGGTTGACCTCGGCCACGATCGTCGTCGCCCCGACCTCGCGCGCCAGGGCCACCGCGCGCCGCGCCCAGGCGTCGGGGCCCAGGCCGGCGATCGAGCGGTCGGCCAGGACGGTGGCGCAGCGCACCCCGTCCGCCCGCCGCCGGCTGGCCGCGGCGATCAGCCCGCAGGCGTCGCCCCGGGCCGTCGCCGCCGGATCGATGGCCACCACCACGCGCTCGAAGGGCGCCGCCGCCCCTTCCCGGCCCCCGGCCCGGGCCCGCGCCATCATCGCGGCCGTGAACAGCGCCCCGTCCAGCTCGACGATTCGCCCCTCCAGCTCCTGCGCCGCCCGCCGCGTGCCGCCGTAGAGGGCGTTCAGCCCGTCGAGGAAGCCCGGCGACAGGTGCTCGGCGTTGTCGGCGGTCGGTGCGTGGGTCAGGACGCAGGAGGCCTCCTCGCGCAGCCGCACCAGGGCGCGGGTCGGCCGCGGCGTGGTCGTCACCACCAGCCGCGGATGGCCCGGCCCGCCCTCCTCCCTCTTCAGCGGCAGCCTCAGCCCCATCCGCAGCAGCGCCAGCGTCTCCGCCGCCCCGCGCGCGCCGCCGCAGCGCCAGGCGCAGAACTCGTCGGCCCAGGCGGCGCTGAACTGCGGCCCGCGCAGACCGTCGGGCTTCTCCGCCGAGAAGGCGTAGGCCAGACAGCCGTTGGCGAACACCAGCCGGCGTCGCGAGGCCTCGAACCTCGGTCGCGTGGCGCGGGTCCAGCGCGGCAGGGCGCGCACGCCGCTAACCCCGTCGATCATCACCTCGCGCACGTCGTGCAGGGTCGGGCCGATCAGGGCCAGGCGGCCGCCGGGGCCAGCTGGCTGGCGGACCAGGCCGAGCGGCTGGGCCCCGGCGGCCGCC
>JADGMZ010000249.1:0-1663 GCA_015234495.1 Brevundimonas sp.
CCGCGAGCGATCAGGGCCTCCAGCTGGGCCTTGATCGCTCGCGGCCCGGCGCCCGCCGCGGCCGCCGAGCCGGCTAAGACGGCGCCGGCCTCCGTCGCCGCCCCCGTCCCGGCCTCCGCCGAGGACGAGCGCGCCCAGCGGATGGCGGCCCTGGCCGAACGCATCCAGGGCCTTGCGGCCCCGGCGCAGGGCCGGTCGCAGGGCGGCTCCAACGTGGCCGCCATCCTCGGCGCCATGACCGCTAACCAATCCGCGAAGCAAAGCCTCAACCGCGCCCGCCGCAGTCTCGACGAAGACCTGTTCGCCGCGTGATCCGCGCGGCCGTCCCTCGCCCCCAGAGCCCACGATCATGAGCAAGATCCCCCGCCTGCTGCCCCTGATCGCCGTCGCCATAGGCGGCGTGGTGGTCGTCCGCGCCGTCGGCGTCGCCCCCGGCCTGTTCGAGGGCGCCAAGGCCTGGGCCGAGGAGGCTGTTCCGGCCGCCCAGGCGGCGCCTGCGCCCGCGGTCTGCGCCCTGACGCCCGAGCAGCTGGCCCAGCAGGCCGGCATCTCCCCGGCGGAACTGCGCATCATCCAGTCGCTGTCGGCCCGTCGCACCGAGCTGGACGCCCGCGACGCCGATCTCGCCTCCATGCTGCCTCTGATGACCGCCGCCGAGCAGAAGCTTGACGCCAAGGTGGCCGCGCTGGCCGAGGTCAAGGCCGAGGTCCAGGCCCTGCTGGGCCAGGTCGGGGAGCGTGAGAAGGCCGAGGTCGATCGTCTGGTCGCCGTCTATTCGGCCATGCGGCCGCGCGACGCCGCCCGGGTCTTCGCCACACTCGACGACGATGTCCGGCTGCCGGTCGCCGCCGCCATGCGCCCGCGCTCGCTCGCCGCCGTCATGGCGCAGATGGAGCCGGCCGCCGCCCGGGAACTGACCGAAAAGCTGGCCGGCCGCTTCGCGCGCCAGCGCCAGTTGGCCGCCCGCGCCGCCGCCGCCGAGGACGCTGCGGCCCCTGTCGCCGCCGCGGCTGCGGCGCCTGAGCCTGCTCCCGCGCCCGCGCCCGCCGCTGCGCCGCCGCCCGCGGCCGAGCCGGCGGCGCGTCCCGCCGCCCGTCCGCCGGCCCGCCGGCCCCAGCCGCGACCCGCCGCCCGCCCGGCGCCAGCCCCGACCCCGACGCCGGCGGCGCAGGCCGAGGCGACCGGGGAACGGCCCTACCAGCCCGCCGCGGACACGCCGGCCCGTCCGGACCAGCCGCGCCAGTCGGTGCAGTAGAGGCCCGTCAGGCGACCCGCCGCCCGGCGGAGGGGAGCCATACAGGCGGGCGGGTGCGGCGCGCTGCCTCGCCCGATGGCGTACGCCGGCGCCGCTTCGGAGAGCCGACAAGGAAAAGGCCGCATCCCTGGGGATGCGGCCCTTGCCGGTTCAACAGGCGGTTGGCCTATTCGATGTCTTCGTTCAGCAGGCCGACCTTGAAGAAGCCCTTGGCCTGCAGCTCGTTCATGACTTCCATGAACTGGTTGTAGGTGACTTCCGGGTCGGCGCGGATGAACACGCGTTCTTCCTTGCAGGCCGGATCGCCGCCGCCGAGGGCGGCGCAGACGTCGGCCGAGAGGCCTTCCAGGGTGGACTGCTTGTCGGCGATGAAGATCGAGCCGGTTTCCTGGACGGTGATGTAGACCG
>JADGMZ010000249.1:1673-3359 GCA_015234495.1 Brevundimonas sp.
TGGGGTTCTCGGGCGGCACCGCCGGCGGCAGGTCGAGGCGGATCGACACCGTGGCCATCGGCGCCGCGACCATGAAGATGATCAGCAGCACCAGCATGATGTCGACGAACGGCGTGACGTTGATGTCCGCGTTCTGCTCGATCGTGTGGCCACCGCCGCCACCAGGTCCGGAAAGTTTTGCGGCCATCCGCTGTTCTCCATCAGGCCCGGCGCGAGACGCGGCGAGCGACGCTAAAGCTCGGATCGTCTCTTGGCGTCCCGGGCCCGGCTTGTAAAGCGGGTTCGGGCCGAAGTCGGTTCCCTGGCGGGCTCCAGCTTCGCTTTACGCCTGAAAGGCGAACCGATTCAGGCCCCGTCAGCGCCCCTGGGCCAGCTTCAGGAACCGGTCCTTCAGCGCGCTGTCGGTCTTGAAGTCGCCAGTGAACCGGGTGGTGATGGTCGAAACGTGGCGGTGATGCACGCCGCGCGTGGTCATGCACTGGTGCTCGGCGTCGATCAGCACGGCGACGCCGGCCGGCTGCAGGTGCGATTCGATGGCCTCGGCGATCTGGTTGGTCAGGACTTCCTGGGTCTGCAGGCGGCGCGAGAAGATTTCGACCACCCGCGCCAGCTTGCTGATTCCCACCACCTTCTCGTTCGGCAGATAGGCGACGTAGGCCTTGCCCAGGAACGGGGCCATGTGGTGCTCGCAGTGGCTCTCGACCTCGATGTCGCGCAGCAGCACCATGTCGTCGTAGCCCTGCACGTCCTCGAAAGTGCGACTCAGCTCCTTGGCCACGTCGGCGTCATAGCCGTCAAACCATTCGCCATAGGCGTCGACCACCCGCTTGGGCGTGTCGATCAGGCCCGGCCGGTCGGGGTCGTCGCCGGCCCACGCCAGCAGGGTGCGCACCGCCTCCAGGGCCTGTTCGCGGCTGGGACGCTTGATCTCGTCGTTGACGCCGACGAGGACGGGCTTGACGGGGGTGACGCTCATTCTCGATCTCTCAGACGGGGAGGGCCGGGCCGCTCGCCTCTATTCTCGGCCGAAACCCTGTCGAGTATGCGGCAAGGCCGCTATATGGGCGAACCCGTCCGTTCCGCAAGAAAACCCGAGGCCCCGGCCGCCCATGCCGTTGACGATTTACGACACCCTGCACCGCGAGAAGCGCGTGTTCGAACCGCGCGATCCCGAGCGGGTGACCCTCTATGTCTGCGGCCCCACGGTCTATGACTACGCCCATATCGGCAACGCCCGGCCGCCGGTGGTGTTCGACGTGCTGGTGCGGCTGCTGCGGCGGACATACGGGACCGACGGCGTCGTCTACGCCCGCAACGTCACCGACGTGGACGACAAGATCAACGCCAGGGCGACGAAGGAGGGCACGCCGATCGGCGAGGTGACCTCGCGCTACGAGGCGGCCTATCTCGAGGATATGGCCCGGCTGAATGTCTCTCCGCCCGACATCGCCCCCCACGTCACCGAACACATGGACGCCATCGTCGCCCAGATCGGCGCCATCATCGACCAGGGCTGCGCCTATGCGGCCGAGGGGCATGTGCTGTTCGACGTCTCGTCCTACGAGACCTACGGCCGGCTGTCCGGCCGCAACCTCGACGACATGATCGCCGGCGCCCGGGTCGAGGTGGCCCCCTACAAGAAGAACCCTCACGACTTCGTGCTCTGGAAGCCGTCCAAGGCGGGCG
>JADGMZ010000250.1 GCA_015234495.1 Brevundimonas sp.
CATGTCGTCGAGCCCTCCCGACTGGCGCGTCTCGCCGTTGACCGACAGGCTGATCGGCGCGGCCGGGTCCGGCAGCGGGCCGAGGGTCAGGGCGCCGCAGGGCGCCGACTGGTCGAAGCCCTTGGCGGCGTCCCACGGCCGGCCCTTGGCCTTGGCGGCGGCCTGAAGATCGCGGCGGGTCAGGTCGCAGCCGACGGCCCAGCCCGCGATCGCCCCGTCCTCGCCGACGGCGCAGACCAGTTCGACCTCGTGGTGCAGCTCAGCCGTCGCCACAGGATAGCTGGGATCGGCGCCGTCGGTGACCAGGGCGTCGGCCGGCTTGGAGAAGAAGAAGGGTTCGGCGCGGTCGTGGCCCATCTCGCGGGCGTGTGCGGCGTAGTTCTGGCCGACGCACAGGAGGCGGCGCACGGGCAGGCGCGCCGCCCGACCGACGATGGAAAGGGACGGCCTGGGGGCCGGCGGGAACAGCCAGTCGCTCATGACCGTTGTCTAGGCCGGGACGCGCCGCTCCGCCAGCGGGCGCCATGTTGCGCTGCGGAACCGGCACGTCGCAGTGGCGTTCCGGCTCAGGGTTCTCTATTTAACCGTCAAGCTTGCACAGCGGAGCGCGCACATGGCCACCACCAAGGCAGCACGGACAGCCGTGAAAAAGGACATCGACACCCTCAAGGACGACCTCAAGACGCTGGGGGCCGAGGAGAAGGCGCGGCTGCGCGAGAAGGCGGCGGCGGCGGAAAACCGCCTGCGCGCCAAGGCGGCCGAGACCGAGGCGCGGCTGCGCGAGCAGTCGGAGGTCATGCGCGAGCGGGCTCGCGACTATTATGACACCGCCCGCGTCCGCGGCCGCGAGTACTATGACGAGGCGTCGGAGCGCATCGACGAGGCGCAACGCTATCTGACCGAACGGGTCCAGGAACGTCCGATGCAGTCGACCGCCATCGCGCTCGGTGTCGGCGTGGTGCTCGGCATGCTCCTCGCCGGTCGCCGCCGCTGATGGTCGGAGGGCTGGCCCGCAAGCTGGCGAAGAAGGCCGTCGCCGCCGCGGTCGCCGCAGGCGCGGCCCTGGTCGCCGTGGTCGCCTTCGGGGCCACGATCTTCTACGCCCTGTGCCTGGTCGTCCCGGCCCTGGCCGCGGCCGCCCTGACCATGCTGCTGTTCGCGCTGGTGGCGCTGGCGGTGGTGATGATCTTCCTGCGCCGCGATGCGGCCGGGGAAGCGGTCGAGGACGAGGAACCCATGGGACTGGGGGAGCGGGCCTATGTGCTGTTCCGCCAGCGCCCGATCCTGGGCACGGCGGCGGCGCTGGCCGGCGGCTTCATCTTCCTGCGCAACCCGGCCCTGGCGACCATGGTGGCGGCGGCCTTCACCGAGAAATCGCACCGCCGTCCCCGCCGCTGAGACGGAACGAGGCCTTTTCCGGAACGTTGGATTCGACAGGCGCGGCGGTCTTGAGCCGCTCCTTTGGATCAACCATCCGGGAGACGCTCATGCTTCGCTGGGCCCTTATCTTCCTCGTACTCGCGATCGTCGCCGGCGCCCTGGGCGCGGGCGGTGTCGCGGGGCTGTCGATGAACATCGCCTATGTGCTGTTCGTCGTCTTTCTCATCCTGCTGGTCGTGCACTTCTTCCAGGGCCGACGAGGAACGAGAATCTAGTCTGAACCTCTGAAGGTGAAGGGGCCGTGGTCGTGGACCGCGGCCCCTTTGCCGTCAGCGGGCGGCGGCCTCGCGCTCGCCCGGGACGTCGGGATCCGGGGACGTGGACCGCTTGCGCGTGTCCTGCCGGCGAGGGAGACGCCATTGCTGACCCGGCTCGAAGCGGTCGCCGGTCCAGGCGATGGCGGTGACGACGATCTCATCGGCGTCCCAGTCGATCTGGTTGAAGCTCGGCGGCGCCCCGCGCTCGCGGTGCGACAGGGTCCCGCAACCCACCGCATAGGAGCAGTGGTCCCCCAAGCGGATCGGCAGGGCGAAGGGCACGTGGACGTGGCCGGTGGCGACGAGGTCCACCCCCGCCTCGGCGAAGATCAGGGCCGCCGCCTCGCCGCGCTTGACGTCGCCGGTCATCGGCGTGCCGATCATCTCGACCAGGGGATGGTGACAGGCGAGGATGCGCAGCGCGCCGGTCGGGGCCTGCCGCAGCGCCTCGGCCGCCTTGCGGGTCTGGGCCAGGTCGATGACCCCCTTGGACCAGTTCAGCCGCGCCTGCCAGCCGCGCGCCGTGACCACGCCGCGCACCATGACGGTGTCGGACAGGAACTGGTGGTCATGGGCCGGATGGCCGATCGACCGCTCGAACGCCCGCCACGGATGAAACAGCCGCGCTCCCAGGCTCCAGTACGGCACATCGTGATTGCCGACGATGACGAAGGTCGGTTCCGGCATGCGCCGGATCCAGTCGCCGGCCGCTTCGAACTCGTCCGGCAGGCCCTTCTGGGTCACGTCGCCGGTGATCAGGACGAGGTCGCAGGGGGTGGCGTTGGCGAAGTCGAGGGCGGCGGCGCAGGCGTCTCGGTGTTCACGGCCGAAATGCACGTCGGAGAACTGCAACACGCGCCCCACTAGACGCTGTCCTCCGCCGCGGGGGGCAGGGGCGCGAGGGCCTGGAAGGCGTTCGGCAGGAAGCGCACCCTCGCCGTGTGGTGCAGCAGCAGCGGCTCGCCATCGATGACCGCCGGAATGCGCGAGCGGGCGCGGAGCTCGACCCGCCGGGTGGCCCGGGTGGTCACCGCCGGGTCCTGGCGCCAGTCGTCGAGCACCGCGTGGGCCGCCAGGCGGAAGGCCTGCACCGCGTCGGCGGGATTCATCGCCGCCGCCTCAAGTCCGGAATCCTCGTCCATCGCCCGCGAGATCATCGGGCTGATCAGCACCAGGGCTTCAGCGCGCCGCGGCGCCCGGCCATCGAGCGCGAACCGCATGCGGCCGGTGAAGGCGCGCTTCAGGGCCCGGCGCGCATAGGCCCAGGCCAGCCCCAGCTTGCCGACGCGCATGGCTTCCCGCGCCGGCGCCCACAGGGCCGGGGAGCCGAAGATGGCGGCGCAGTAAAAGGCCCGGGTGGTGTCGCCGTCCGAGACCTCGCCGCCAGCCACTGTCTGGGGCGCGCCATCCTCGAGCGCCACCTTGAGGGCGGCCTTCCAGTCGGCCGTGCCGTACAGGGCGCGGGGCAGCATGTTCATGGTGCCGCCCGGGAGGGGGGCGATCAGCGGTCCGTCCGGCCCTGCCCGCGAGGCGATCGTGCCGGCGACGGCACCGCCGGCACGATCGCCTCGCGGGCA
>JADGMZ010000251.1 GCA_015234495.1 Brevundimonas sp.
GGCCATTGTGACCAATTCGGCTGGAGCCTTCTTCTTGAGATCCTTCAGGTGCATGGAGGTATTCCGATGATGAGCCGAACGGCGAAGCGCTGGAAACGCGCAGAACTATCAGGAGAGCGCGCCATAGGCGTACCGGCAGGCGCTGCTCATCCGGGGTAAATGCGGACTCTTTTTAAGTCAATAGAGTCAGGTGAGAGTCAGAACGGACGTACGATCACGAGGATGACGATCACGGCGACCGCAATCCCCGGAATTTCGTTCATGATCCTGAGCGTCGTGTCGTTCGCAGGCCGGTGTCCGGACGACATTTTCCGGCCATAGGCGACCGCCCAGCCATGAAAACCGGACAGCGCGATGACGCAGGTAAGCTTGGCGTGGAACCAGCCCTGTGACCAGAGACCCTGGTCAGCCGCGAGCATCAGCCCGAACAGCCAGGTGAGGATGATCGCGGGTGTCAGAATGATGTTGCGCAGCCGGCGCTCGCGCCCGAACCAGGCGGTGTCTTCAGCCGATCCGGCCGGCGACTGGCTTTGATAGATGTAGAAACGTGGCAGCATGAAAAGCCCCGCGATCCAAAAGATCACGAAGATCACATGCGCGGATTTGACCCACAGGTAGCTCGCGCCCAGAAAACCTTCCATCGTCATCCCCGTCCTTCGGTGGTTCGAATGCGTGCCAGCGCCTGATCGACATGGGCGATCGGCGTATCCTGCAGGATGCCATGGCCGAGATTGAAAATGTGGGGACGCGTCGGGAAGCTGCGACGGATCCGGTCGATCGCGGTCGCAAGCGCTTCACCGCCCGTCAGCAGTGCGAGCGGATCGAGGTTCCCCTGCACGGGGAGCCCCTCCGGCAGGGACGCATCCGCCCAGGCCGGATCGACCGTCTCGTCAAGACCGATCGCATCGACGCCCGTTTCCCGTGCGTAGGCCGGGAGTTTTCCACCGGCGCCCTTCGGAAAGCCGATGACCGGCACCTGCGGGTGGCGCTGTCGCAGCCGTTCCACGATGCGGACGGTCGGCGCGATGACCCAGCGCTCGAATTCGGCAGGCGCCAGGCTTCCAGACCAGCTGTCGAACAGCTGAACCGCATCGACGCCCGCTTCGATCTGGCCGGAGAGATAGTCGACTGTCGCATCGCTGATCCCGTCGATGATCGACTGGAAATAGATGGGGTCACGATAGGCGAGCCGCCGCGTCTCGGCCTGTTCCCGACTGCCCTGCCCGGCAACCATGTAGGTTGAGACCGTCCAGGGGCTGCCTGCGAAGCCCAGGAAGGTCGTCTGGGGGGCGAGCAACTGCTTTACCCGCCGCACCGTCTCATAGACCGGCTCAAGCCGTTCAGGAGCCTTGTGAAGGAGCGACAGGGCGTGATCGGCGAGCCTGGGTGCGAGCCGCGGGCCCTCGCCGGCCTCGAACCAGAGGTTCTGCCCCATGGCGTGCGGAATCATCAGAATGTCGGAAAACAGGATGGCACCGTCGAATCCGAAGCGCCGGATTGGCTGGACGGTCACTTCGGCCGCCGCAGCACTGTCGTTCACGAGCTGCAGGAATCCGCCCTTTTCCGCGCGCAACGCCCGATATTCGGGGAGATAGCGACCAGCCTGGCGCATGAACCAGACGGGCGGCGGGTCACGGCGTTCGCCGCGCAGGACCGCGAGCAACGGGCGATCGGTTGCTTGCACCGGAGCGCCGGCAGGAAGGGACTCCATAACAATCCTTATTTCTTAAGAGTCTTGTAGATCTAGTAGGTCGGCCGAAACCGGGGTTTATTCACACCAGGCCTGATTGCCAACAGCTTGACTCTCCTGACTCAGCGATGGCGCAATGAGTCGATTCAGTTCTACCCGTTATCCACAGGTTGGCCCGGAATGGGAAGCATTGTGGAAAACTCGCAGGATTGAATCAGAATGGCGGGCACGAATCGCCTGCTTGAATCGTCTGATCAGAATCCGCTAGCGCTATCCTCATGGTTTTCCACAGGCTTGGCCCCACATGATCCGACTTCATCTTCACCTCCTATCGGACTCCACGGGCGAGACGCTCGAGAACATCGCGAAAGCCGGGCTTGCCCAGTTTGATGGTGTTGAGACGATCAAGCATTTCTGGCCGATGGTCCGGTCCGAAGGGCATCTCGATCGCATCCTGATCGAGATCGCGCAGCGGCCCGGTCTTGTCCTTTTCACGATCGTGAACAGCGATGTGCGTCGCAAGCTCGAGGAACGCTGCCATGCGCTCGGCCTGCCGGCGGTGCCTGCGCTCGATCCCGTGATCGATGCGCTCTCCCGCCTGCTCGGCCAGGAAGCAAAGGCGCGGCCCGGCCGCCAGCATACTCTAGACGCAGCCTATTTCCGGCGCGTCGATGCCATCCAGTTCACCATCGCCCATGATGACGGGATCGGCTGGGAAGACTGGGAGGAGGCCGACATCGTGCTTGCGGGCGTCTCCCGTTCGTCAAAGACGCCGACGTCCATCTATCTCGCCAACCGTGGCTACAAGGTCGCGAACATCCCGCTGGTGATGGAAAGCCCGCCGCCTCCTACCCTTTTCTCGCTCAAGAAACCGCTGGTCGTCGGGCTGACGACCAGCCCCGAGCGGCTGGTCCAGGTCCGCCGCAACCGCCTGCTCGCCCTCAACCAGGCGCCCGACACCGGCTATGTCGATCAGGAGCGGGTGGCGAGCGAGGTAACCTTTGCGCGGCGGATTTTTTCTGACAATGGCTGGCCCGTGATCGATGTGACGCGCCGCTCGATCGAGGAGACAGCGGCTGCGGTCATCAATCTTTTCAACGAACGCTACCCCCAGGATAATGATCTTTGAAACTCATCCTTGCGTCCCGGTCCGCATCCCGCAGGGCCCTGCTCGAAGCGGCCGATGATCCACATGAAACAATGGCCGCAGGCGTCGATGAGGAAAGTGCGAAGGCCGCGCTCCGCAGCGATGGCCTGAATGCGCGCAGCCTTGCCGATGCGCTCGCCGAACTGAAGGCGACGCGCCTTTCGATGCGGTTTCCCGAGGATTTCGTCCTTGGCTGCGACCAGGTTCTGGCGCTGGAGGACGGGACGATGCTCGACAAGCCCGAGGACAGGGACGACGCGCGTCGCCAGTTGACCCGCATGCGTGGGGCCACCCACCGCCTGATCTCGGCGATGGTCATCTGCCAGGCCGGCCGCCCGGTCTGGCGGCATATCGAGGTCGCGAAACTCACCATCCGCGCGTTTTCGGATGCGTTCCTGGACGACTAGCTGGGGGCCGAATGGCCGCATATCGCCG
>JADGMZ010000252.1 GCA_015234495.1 Brevundimonas sp.
GGCGAAATGTTCGAGGGTGATGGGCGCGAAGGACGCCACTCCGTCCTCGAAGCTCTCGGTGTCCAGCGCCGTGCCGTACCGCCATCCGGCCGGCAGGCGCAGGGTCGGGCGGAAGGTGATCTGGCTGGAATAATAGCCCGCCGGATAGAGCAGGGCCTTCTCCCACTGGATGTTCAGCATCTCGTCGGTGATGACCACGCGGCCCTGGCTGCCGTCGATCGGGGTCAGCCATTTGAAGCTCACCTCGACCGACGTCGCGCCGGCGGGGACTTCGACTTGGAAGCCGCTGGTGTGCACCGTGTTGCGCACCCAGGGCAGCGTCTGGCCGTTGGCGGTGATCCGCAGGTCGGCGATGTCGTCGACCGGGCCGACGGGCCCGTGATTGCCGGGAATCCATTCCGGGTAGAGCAGCGTCAGCGGCCCCGGCGCCACCACCGGAATGGACTGTTTCACCGAGATGATGCGGCGGTCGAGGTCGGTTGCGTCCATCTCCAGCGTGATCACGCCAGGGTAGGGGGCGTCGCGCGGCGCCGGGATGGGG
This sequence comes from Brevundimonas sp., assembly GCA_015234495.1. Classification (GTDB taxonomy): domain Bacteria; phylum Pseudomonadota; class Alphaproteobacteria; order Caulobacterales; family Caulobacteraceae; genus Brevundimonas. The sequence goes on from JADGMZ010000252.1 coordinate 542, forward strand.
GCCAGCGCCCGGTCCAGCGCGGGCGTTCCGACCTGGGCCAGCGCGGGGGCCGAACCGAACAGCAGCACGGCGGCGCAGGCGGAGGCGAGCAGGCGGGCGGAACGCATCATCGGAGGCTCTCGATCAGTGAGGTTCGGCCGCAAGCTAGAGCGCCGCGACCGGGCGCCGGATTAAATCCCTGTCATGTTCGAGGTTCCAGCCGGCAAGAGGCGTCAGCCGGCGGGCTTCACCTCGAGCAGCTCGACGGTGAACAGCAGGGTGGAGTTCGGCGGCAGGTCGTCGCCGCCCACCCAGCGGTCGCCGTAGCCCAGCGAGGCGGGGATCACGAACTCGAACGTCTCGCCCTCGCGCATCAGGCCGACGCCCTCGGTCCAGCCCTTGATGACGCGGTTCAGCGGAAACTCGGCCGGCTCGTTGCGCGCGTAGGAGCTGTCGAACTCGCGGCCGTCGACGAAGGTCCCACGGTAGTGGACCCGCACCGTGTCGGTCGGGGCCGGCTGGGCGCCTTCGGGATGGGCGGGGCCGACCCGGCGGTGCTGCAGGCCCGAGGCGGTGGTGGTCCAGCCCCTTCGCGCCGCATTCCAGTTCAGGTAGGCGGCGTTGCCCGCGTCCCAGTTGGCCTGGGTCGACGAGCCCGAGAAGTCATACGGATTGGGGCCCGCCGAGGCGCAGGCGGCGAGGGTCAGGGCGGCGGCCGCCGCAAGCGCGATGCGAGTCATGCGGCGACGCTATTTTCCCTGTCGATGCAAAGCAATGGGGCTTCAGGGGCGTCGCGCGGGCGGGACCGCGGAAAAAGACGACCCCGGTCTTTATTTCGCCGCCAAAGCGAGTATATCAGCGCGTTCCGCAGACTCCGTATGAGATTCGCGCGAAAGCGCCGAGGCCCGGTTTGTCGCCCTCCGACCGGTGCGAAGGCGCGCTCCTCCCCAAGGGAGCCTTACATTTCAGGCGTCCTGGACCCGCAAGGGCCGAGGGTGGACGCCGAAACCGATGGTCACGGGTCGCCGGAATGGCGGAGCCGTGGCTGCTGCATTGAGCAGGCTGCCCGGCCTGCCGCATTGGGAAGACAGAATGGCCAAGTCCAAAGCGGAACTCACCGTCAACGGTCAGTTCCTCACCGCCACCTCGTTCACCGGCAAGAAGCGCATCCGCCACTCCTTCGGGCGCATCCCGGAAGCGGTGCAGATGCCGAACCTGATCGAGGTTCAGCGCGCCTCTTACGAGCAGTTCCTGCAGCGCGAGGTCCGCTCGGGCCCGCGCCGGGACCAGGGCATCGAGGCGGTGTTCAAGTCGGTCTTCCCGATCAAGGACTTCAACGAACGCGCCATCCTGGAATACGTCTCGTACGAGTTCGAGGATCCCAAGTACGACGTCGAGGAATGCATCCAGCGCGACATGACCTATGCCGCGCCGCTGAAGGTCAAGCTGCGCCTGATCGTCTTTGAATCGGACGAGGAAACCGGCGCGCGCTCGGTCAAGGACATCAAGGAACAGGACGTCTACATGGGGGACATCCCCCTGATGACGGACAAGGGCACCTTCATCGTCAACGGCACCGAGCGGGTCATCGTCTCGCAGATGCACCGTTCGCCGGGCGTCTTCTTCGACCACGACAAGGGCAAGACGCACAGCTCGGGCAAGCTGCTGTTCGCGGCCCGGGTGATCCCGTACCGCGGTTCGTGGCTGGACTTCGAGTTCGACGCCAAGGACATCGTCTACGTCCGCATCGACCGCCGCCGGAAGCTGCCGGCCTCGACCTTCCTGATGGGTCTGGGCATGGACGGCGAGGAAATCCTCAAGACCTTCTACGAGACCGTGCCCTACGAGAAGCGCGGCGAAGGCTGGGTCACGCCCTACAAGGCCGAGCGCTGGCGCGGGGTGAAGCCGGAGTTCGATCTGGTCGACGCCGACACCGGTGAAGTGATCGCCGCCGCCGGGACCAAGATCAGCGCCCGTCAGGCCAAGAAGCTGGGCGACACCACCTCCTCGCTGTCGCTGGCCGCCGACGCCCTGCTGGGCAAGTATCTGGCCGCCGACGCCGTCAACTACGAGACCGGCGAGATCTACGCCGAGGCCGGCGACGAGCTGGACCAGCCGACCATCGAACTGCTGGAGAGCCACGGCTTCACCACCATCGACGTGCTGGACATCGACCACGTCACGGTCGGCGCCTACATGCGCAACACCCTGCGCATCGACAAGAACACCGGCCGCGAGGACGCGCTGTTCGACGTCTACCGCGTGATGCGCCCGGGCGAGCCGCCGACCCCGGAAGCCGCCGAAGCGATGTTCAACTCGCTGTTCTTCGACAGCGAGCGCTACGACCTGTCGGCCGTCGGCCGGGTCAAGATGAACATGCGTCTGGAAAGCCCCGAGGTCTCCGACGAGATCCGGGTGCTGCGCAAGGAAGACGTGCTCAAGGTGCTGCAGATCCTCGTCGGCCTGAAGGACGGCCAGGGCGAGATCGACGACATCGACAACCTCGGCAACCGCCGGGTCCGTTCGGTCGGCGAACTGCTGGAGAACCAGTACCGCGTCGGTCTGCTGCGCATGGAGCGGGCGATCAAGGAGCGGATGTCGTCGGTCGATATCGACACGGTCATGCCGCACGACCTGATCAACGCCAAGCCGGCCGCCGCGGCCGTCCGCGAGTTCTTCGGCAGCTCGCAGCTGTCGCAGTTCATGGACCAGACCAACCCGCTGTCGGAAATCACGCACAAGC
>JADGMZ010000253.1 GCA_015234495.1 Brevundimonas sp.
GGGGCCAGCGGCAGGCGGATTTCCTCGGTGCACAGGCCCAGGCGCGACAGGGCGTATTTGGCCGGCGACGGCGAGTTGTCGAGGAACAGGGCCTTGTGCAGGCCGATCAGGCGCTCCTGCCAGTCGCGGGCGGCGGCATAGTCGCTCCGGGCTGCGGCCTCGTGCAGGGCGACCATGGCCTCGGGCGCGACATTGGAGGTGACAGAGATGACCCCGACCCCGCCGTGGGCGTGGTAGCCGAGATAGCTGGGGTCGTCGCCGGAGATCAGGTCGAACTGGCCCTCGACGATGCGCGAACGCATCCAGCTGGGGCGGGACATGTCGCCGGTGGCGTCCTTGATGCCGACGATGTTGGGATGGGCGGCCAGCCGGGCGACGGTCTCGTTGGCCAGGTCGACGCCGGTGCGGCCCGGCACGTTGTAGAGCAGGACCGGCAGCTGCACGGCCTCGGCGACGGCCTCGAAATGGGCCGCCAGACCGGCCTGCGACGGCCGGTTGTAGTAGGGCGTCACCACCAGGGCCCCGTCGGCGCCCACGGTCTTGGCGAAGCGGACGAGCTCGATGGCCTTGTCGGTGGCCGACGAACCGGCCCCGGCGATGACCCGGACACGCCCCGCCGCCACCTCGACGCACAGTTCGACGACGCGCTTGTGCTCGTCGGGGTGCAGGGAGGCGCTTTCGCCCGTGGTGCCCATCGGCACGACGCCGTGAACCCCGGCGGCGATCTGGCGTTCCAGCAGCGCTCTGAAGGCGGCTTCGTCCACCTTTCCGTCACGAAGTGGTGTGATCAGGGCGGTGATCACGCCCTTGAACAAGGGGGCGGGCATTGAAACGATGGTCCTGCGTGGGAACGAGGCGATGCGCCCCGGTGCGAAGCGTGGGAGGTTAGGTTGCCGGCGACGCCGCCGCAACCGTCATGGAATGGGGATCGGACACGGCATGATCGCAACCAGTCTGGCGGCCGCCCTGGCTTTGTTCGCCCCCGCGCCCGAATCGCTGGTTCCGCAGGCGACGCCGTACTCGGCCGTCGCGCCGCAGGGGTCCCAGGCGCGCACCCTGAACGACCAGGACACCGCCCTCTTCCGCCAGGGGCTGGAGCAGGCCCGGGCGCGCGACGTGGTCGGCACGCGCGCGACGGCGGCGCAGATCGGCGATCCCGTGGCGCGCAAGCTGGTCGAATGGGCTCTGCTGGACACCTCGGCCGGGCAACTGCCCTACAGCGACCTGGCGGCCGCCCAGACCAGCTTCGCCGGCTGGCCGCGCAGCGACAGCCGCCGCGCCGCCGCCGAGAAGGCACTGGACCTGGCCTATGCCGGGCCCGACGCCGCCTTCGCCCTGTTCGCGCGGAGCCCGCCGGCCACGGCCGAGGGCGCTGTCGCCCTGGCCGACGCAATGGAGCAGCGCGGCCGCCGCGACGAGGCCCGGGCCCTGATCACCGAGTGGTGGCGCACGCGCTCGTTCGACGAGCCGGTGCAGAGCCGCATCCTGACCCGCTGGGGCGGCTGGCTGACCCAGGCCGACCACGAGGCGCGGCTGAACATGCTGCTGCTGGGCCCGCACGGGCCGGCGACCCGGGCGTTGACGCAGCTGGTCTCGCCCGAGCGCCGCGCGGTCGCCGAGGCGGCCATGGCGCTGCGCAGCGCCTACAGCCCCGACGCCGTCGTCGCGGGCCTGACGCCGGCCCAGGCCATGGACCCGGCGGTGGCGCTGGAGCGGGTGCGCATCCTGCGCTCGCAGAGCCGCCAGTCGGAGGGCTTCGCCCTGCTGTCCGCCCTGCCCCCGGCCCCGACGCACGACGCGGGACAGGACACGCTGTGGAGCGAGCGGCGCAACTACTTCCTCGACGCCCTGGAGCGCCGCAACTGGCGGGCCGCCTATGACGCCATGGCCGGGCACGGCTTCCAGTCGGGCGACCGCATGGTCGACGCCGAGTTCTTCGCCGGCTGGGTGGCCCTGACCAAGCTGGACGATCCCGCCCAGGCCGCGCGCCATTTCGAAGTCCTGCGCCAGTCGTCGTCGACGCCGATCACCCAGGGCCGGGCGCTGTACTGGCTGGGCCGCGCGGCCGAGGCCCAGGGCAATACGCCGACAGCGGTGCAGCACTACCGGGCCGGGGGCCAGCATATCCAGAGCTTCTACGGCCAGCTGGCCGCTGAAAAGGCCGGGCTGACGACCCTGACCCTGCCGGCCGATCCGGTCCCCACCGCCGGCGAGCGCGCCGCCTTCGAGGCCAATGAACTGGTCCGGGCCCTGCGCATCCTCGGCGAGACCGGCGAGACCAGCCTGTTCCGGGTATTCGCCTATCAGCTGGACGACGACCTGCCGACGGCGGCGGACCTGGCCCTGCTGATGGATCTGTCGCGCGCCTATGGCGAGGGGTTCACAGCCATGATGGTCGGGCGCGCCGCCAGCCAGCGCGGCTTCCTGATGCCCGAGCGCCAGTATCCGGTGCGGATTCCGCCGCAGGTCGCCGGCGCCGCTCCGCTGGAATTCACCCTCGCCATCACTCGTCAGGAATCCAGCTTCGACCCCCGCGCCCGGTCCCACGCCGACGCGCGCGGCATGATGCAGTTCCTGCCCTCGACCGCCTCCATGGTCGCTCGCCAGCTGGGCATGTCCTATTCAGCCGATCGGCTGTGGGATCCGGACTACAACATGACGCTGGGCAGCTATCACCTCGGCGATCTGATGAACCGTTTCGGCGGCTCCATGCTGCTGACCGCGGTGGGCTACAACGCCGGTCCGGCGAGGCCGCCGCAGTGGGTGGACCGGTGCGGCGATCCCCGCGGCGGTCAGGTCGATCCGGTCGATTTCATCGAGTGCGCCCCCTTCACCGAGACCCGCAACTATATGATGCGGGTCATGGAGAACATGGGGATCTACAAGGCCCGGCTGAACGGCGGATCGGCAACGCTGACGCTGTCGGACGATCTGCGCCGCGGCGCAGGGGTGGCTGCGGGGCCGCGCCCCTACTCGCCCTGAGCCGCATCGGACCGGCGGCCGGCTGACAGCAGGGGGCCGTCCGGGCCGTCGACCCAGCGCGCCGAGAGGCCGAACGCGCGGTCGAGGACCTGCGGGGTCAGCGACTGCAGCGGCGTGGAATCGGCGACGACGGCGCCGTGGTCCAGCACCGCCACCCGATCGGCGAACCGCGCGGCCAGGGCCAGGTCGTGCAGGCTGGCCAGCACCGCCTGACCGCCATCGGCCCGCGCCCTCAGGCGCTGCAGGACCATCAACTGGGCTTCGGGGTCGAGGCCGGC
>JADGMZ010000254.1 GCA_015234495.1 Brevundimonas sp.
GGCGGCCGCCGGGGCCCAGCCGCTCGGCCTGGTCCGCCAGCCAGCTGGCCCCGGCCAGGGTCTTGCCGGCCCCGCGACCGCCCAGGAACAGCCAGGTCGACCAGTCGCCGCCGGGCGGAGTCTGCGCCGGGCGCAGGGCGACGGGCGCGGCCGCGACATCGTCCTCTTCCACGCTGTCGGGCTCCGGCACGGTCGCCCGCGGCGGCCGCCCCCCGCGCCAGCCCATCGTCACCCGGCGGACCATCTCGATCATCCGCAGCCGCACCGCGGCCTCCTTCATGTTGTTCGCCGAGAAGAAGCCGCTGGCCTGCTCGAACATCACGTCCACGGCCGTCTCGGGATGATCACGGTCGAACGGGACGCTCAGGTCGCCGCACGCCACCGCCATGGCCGAGCCCTCCAGCGTCTGCACCGTCACCGGCGCCGGTCCCTTGCGGCGCGTCGGTATGCCGAGATCACGCTTGCGCAGCCCCATGTTGCGCGCCTGCCTGTAGTAGCTGCTGACCGACCGTCCGGTCTCCGCCGCCACCTGCGCCAGAGGCTCCCCCGCCAGATAGCGCAACAGCCCCGCGCAATATTCGGCCGCCGGCATGTGGCCGCCTCTCCGTCCGCCGGGCCCGCCCTCCGGCGCGGCCGCCTTGTTCAGCTGTTTCGTCGCCTCGCTCATCCGCCGATTATCGGACAGCCGCTTCCTCAGGCGCGTACGTGACGCTGAGCGCGGGACCAAAACGCACGAAATCAGTCACTTGCCCCGAAAAAGTGTGGGGACAGTCGGCGAATTGCCAGCACGGATCAGCGCCCCAACATCTGCGACCAGCGCCAGTCGGCCGTGCCGAAGGCCACCCGCTCGCCGCCCGCGAAGGTGATCAGGGCCAGGCCGCGCATCGGCTGGCGGCGGCAGGGCTCGGGGGCGAAGGCGACCTCCAGGGCGATGGCCTGGCGCAGGCCGGCCAGGCCCTTGCCCGCCTGCCCCGGGGTCTGCACCCAGTCGCCGTCCCAGACCAGCAGGGCGCGGCCGCGCGCGGCGGCCGAGGCCTCGGCCACGGCGGCGCGCACCTCGGGATCGGCCCGCAGGGCCTGCTGGATGCGGCCGATCATGTCGCAACCGGCCCCGTCGCCGCCCCCGCCGGAACCGGCGCCCGCTCCCGCGCCGCCGCCCGAACCTCCGCCGCCGGACCCCGCCCGCGCCGCGCCGGCCAACCGCCCTTCGCCGACGGTGGTCCAGACCGGCGCCGGGGCCGCCGCGGGCGCGGCCGGCGGGACCGCCAGGGTCTCTATCCGCGGCGGCGGCGGCGTCGGGGCGCGGACGGGGCGCGGCGCGGGCCTCGGCGGCTCCGGCGCAGGCTCGGGCGCCGCCGCCGGCGCGGCTTCGGGCGACCCGCCGGCCGCGGGCGCTTCATCGGCCGGCTCGACCGGCAGCGGGGCCGCCGGCGCCGGCGGCCGGAACAAGGTCACCACGATCGGCGTTGGGGTGACCACAGGCGGCGTCGCCGGCCCCCGGCCGGACAGGACCAGGGCCGCCAGCAGGCAGATATGAAGGCCTGCGCTGACCGCCGCGGCGCCGAACCAGAGGCGGCCGGGTGGCTTTTTCTTGCCATTTCGGCCAGATTGCATGTCGACGCCTGTTGGTGTGGAGATGACGGCTCTTCACCTCAAGATCACCACCGCACGTCAGCATCGTGGCGACCCGCGTTCTATTTCACCGTTCTTCCGCAGTATTTGACACTTTCTTGCCGCGGTGAGGTCATCACCTCGCCTCTCCGGCTCCGCTAGCTGCCCGTTCGGGGATTGAACGGGACTGGCGACCCGCACCAGGAGACTCATCTTGAACAGATCGACTTTCAGGACCGCCGCCGTCACGGGCGCCGTTCTCGCGCTCGGATTCGCGGCCAGCGGCTGCGCCAGCCACCGCTTCGTGCGCGACCAGGTGCAGGTGGTCGACACCCGCGTCACCGGCGTCGAGGGCACCGCCGGTCAGGCGCTCGAGCGCGCCAACGCCGCCCACAAGCTGGCCGAGGGCAAATTTCTCTATGAGGTCGTCCTCTCCGACGACTCGATGAAATTCCCCACCGACCAGCATGCCCTGTCGCCCGAGGCCGAGGCCCGGCTGGCCGAACTGGTGCAGCGGCTCAGGGCCGAGAACCGCAACGTCTACCTCGAGATCCAGGGCCACACCGACGCCACCGGCGACGAGGCCTACAACGAGGCGCTGGGCGAGGCGCGGGCCGAGGCCGTGCGCCGCTATCTCAGCCGCGGCGGCGTCGCCCTCAACCGCATGGCCACCATCTCCTACGGCGAGACCGCCCCGGTGGCCCCCAACGACACCCCCGAAGGCCGCGCCCAGAACCGCCGCGTGGCGATCGTGGTGCTCAGCTAGGGGTCAGGGGAAAGTGGGGACGCACACCACTTTCCCCTCACCACCGCGGAAAGTGGGGACACACACCACTTTCCCGGCGCCACCTTTCCACCGCTCGGCTCGATCGCCGGGGAAAGTGGTGTGTGTCCCCACTTTCCCTCCCACTCCAGCCCCTCCCCGGAACCCGCCGCGCCGCGCTACGCTTCCTTCGGCATGCTGAAGTCGAAGATGAACCCGCGCGTCTTCTGGGGCGCCAGCCTGATCATCGGGGCGATGCTCGGCGTCTCCCTGCTCGCGCCGGGCGTCTCCGACCGCATCTTCCAGAGCGCCCAGTCGTGGGTGATCAGCTCCTTCGGCTGGTTCTACATCGCCGCCGTCGCCGGCTTCCTGCTGACCGTCGTCGCCCTCGCCCTCGCCCCCACGGGGCGGTTGCGCCTGGGCCCGGACGACGCCGAGCCCGACTTCCCGTGGCTGTCGTGGATCGCCATGCTGTTCGCCGCCGGCATGGGCATCGGCCTGATGTATTTCGGCGTCGCCGAGCCGATCCAGCACTACATCGCCCCGCCCGACGTGGCCCCGCGCACCTTCGACGCCGCGCGCGAGGCCATGGTCATCACCTTCTTCCACTACGGGGTGCACGCCTGGGCCATCTACGCCCTGGTCGGGCTGAGCCTGGCCTATTTCGCCTACCGCAAAGGCCTGCCGCTGACCCTGCGCTCGGGCCTCTGGCCCCTGCTCGGCGACCGCATCAAGGGGCCGATCGGCGACGCCGTCGACATCTTCGCCATCTGGGGCACGGTGTTCGGCATCGCCACCTCGCTGGGCTTCGGCGTGGCCCAGATCAACAGCGGCCTCAACTACCTCGTCGGCCTGCCGGTCGGCAAACTCGTC
>JADGMZ010000255.1 GCA_015234495.1 Brevundimonas sp.
CCGGCCGGCGGATCAGGGCCACGTCGCCGCCGTGCGCCCGCGCCGCCTGCCGGAAGGCGGTCTGACCGCCCGGCTCGACCTGCCCCTTGACACCGGCGGCTCCGACGCGATCTGAGACCAAGCGTTACAGTCGATCACGCCTTGTTACGGCCGCGGACTTGAAACCCCGCGCCGGGGGCTCCATTGAAGCGCCAACCCTCAAGCCGCCTTTCAAGGAGCTCTCTCCCATGACCGTCCGCGTCGCCATCAACGGCTTCGGCCGCATCGGCCGTCTCGTCCTGCGCTCGATCGTCGAGCATGGCCGCAAGGACATCGAGGTGGTGGCGATCAACGACCTCGGCCCGGTCGAGACCAACGCCCACCTGCTGCGCTACGACTCGGTGCACGGCCGGTTCCCCGGGACGGTGACGACGGGCGAGGACTGGATCGACGTCGGCCTCGGCAAGATCAAGGTCACGGCCGAGCGCGACCCGTCCAAGCTGCCGCACAAGGCGCTGAACGTCGACATCGCACTGGAGTGCACGGGCCTGTTCACGGCCCGCGACAAGGCCGCCGCCCACCTGACCGCCGGCGCCAAGCGGGTGCTGATCTCGGCCCCCGGCGACGGGGTCGAGAAGACCATCGTCTACGGCGTCAACCACGACGTCCTGACCGCCGACGACATCGTGGTGTCGAACGCCAGCTGCACCACCAACTGCCTGGCCCCGGTGGCCAAGGTGCTGCACGAGCTGTTCGGCATCGAGCGCGGCTACATGACCACGATCCACAGCTACACCGGCGACCAGCCGACGCTGGATACGATGCACAAGGACCTGTACCGCGCCCGCGCCGCCGGCCTGTCGATGATCCCGACCTCGACCGGCGCCGCCAAGGCCGTCGGCCTGGTGCTGCCGGAGCTGAAGGGCAAGCTGGACGGCTCCTCGATCCGGGTGCCGACCCCGAACGTCTCGGTCGTCGACCTGAAGGTGGTGCCCGGCCGCGACACCTCGGTCGAGGAAGTGAATAACGCCCTGATCGCCGCCGCCAGCGAGGGCCCGATGAAGGGCGTGCTGGTCACCACCACCGATCCGCTGGTGTCCTCGGACATCAACCACATCGCGGCCAGCTCGACCGTCGCCCTGCCCCAGACCCAGGTCATCGAGGGCAAGCTGGTGCGGGTGCTGAGCTGGTACGACAACGAGTGGGGCTTCGCGACGCGCCTCAGCGACACCGCGCTGGCGATGGCGAAATTCCTGTAGTCGGTCCTTGTGGCTGACCAGGACGCGAACCTCGCCCTCTCGTCCCGAGCCTGGTCGAGAGTGGCGCTGACGCTTGTGACGGCGATCGTGTTGCTGATCGTCGGATGGAGCGGTTGGACCGTTTCGGCCTGGCTGTTCGGCGGCAGCGTCTTCGCGGTCCTGACCGTCTTCGGCAAGGGCTACTGGCGGCCGATCATTCGACGACGACTGGTCCGCGCCATCGGCTTTCCAGGTGCGGCGGGCATCGGCGGCCTGGTTGTCGCGTTTAACCTGGCGCTGTCGGCGCTTTTTGTCGGCGCAGGCGCTCTTTTAGGCTCTGGTTGGCGAGCACTCACATGACCCAATTCCGCACTCTCGACGACGCCCCCTCCCTCGCCGGCAAGACGGCGCTGGTCCGCGTGGACTTCAATGTGCCGATGGAGGGCGGGAAGGTGACGGAGGACACGCGGCTGCGGGTCGCCCTGCCGACGATTCAGAAGCTGCGCGACGCGGGGGCCAAGGTGGCGCTGCTGGCGCATTTCGACCGGCCCAAGGGGCAGCGCGTGCCGTCGATGAGCCTGCGGCCGGTGGTCGACGACCTCGAGAACCTACTCGGCGCGCCGGTGCGGTTCGCCGAAGACTGCGTGGGCGACGAGGCCAAGGCGATTCTGGCCGACGTCGATCCGGGCGGGGTGGCGCTGCTGGAAAACGTCCGCTTCCACACCGGCGAGGAGAAGAACGACCCGGCCTTCGCGGCGCAGCTCGCCGAGTTGGGCGACCTCTACGTCAACGACGCCTTTTCGGCGGCGCACCGGGCCCACGCCTCGACCGAGGGGCTGGCGCGGTTGCTGCCGGCCTACGCCGGGGAGTCGATGCGGCGCGAACTGGAGGCGCTGGACCGCGCGTTGGGCAATCCGGACAAGCCGGTGCTCGGCATAGTCGGCGGGGCCAAGGTGTCGACCAAGCTCGACCTGCTGAAGAACCTAGTCGGCAAGCTGGACCTGCTGGTCATCGGCGGCGGCATGGCCAACACCTTCCTGTTCGCGCAAGGGATCGACATCGGCGGCTCGCTGGCCGAGCGCGACATGGCCGGGACCGCCCGCGAGATCCTCGCCGAGGCGGAGGCCAGGGGCTGCGAAATCCTGCTGCCGCTCGACGTGGTGGTGGCGACCGAGGTCAGGCCCGGCGCCGAGACCCGCACCGTGCTGGCCCGCGAGGAAATCGGCGATGACGAGAAGATTCTCGACGCCGGCCCGCTGACCGTTGAGAAGCTGGTCAAGGCCATGGCGCTGTCGCGGACGCTGATCTGGAATGGCCCGCTGGGCGTGTTCGAGGTTCCGCCGTTCGACGCCGCCACGGTCAAGGCGGCCCAGGCCGCGGGCCAGCTGGCGAAATCGGGTGCGATCACCGCCGTCGCCGGGGGCGGCGATACGGTGGCCGCCCTGCACCACGCCGGCGTGGCCGACGACATGACCTTCGTCTCCACCGCCGGCGGCGCCTTCCTGGAGTGGATGGAGGGCAAGCCATTGCCCGGCGTCGAGGCCCTGCGCGCCTGACGTGGCGGTTGCGTCACGGCACGGCGTGACCGAAGGCCGCGCGCTGTAACATTGCGTGACTTCGCGCGGCGCCGGGGCTAGACCCTCCGGCCAACGACAAGCTTTGGAGGAAGTCATGGATCTGGCGGCGCTCAACGCGGTGGCTGAGGCTATGGTCACGCCCGGCAAGGGCATTCTGGCGGCTGACGAGTCCACCGGCACCATCAAGAAGCGCTTCGATGCGATCGGTGTCGAGAACACCGAGGAGAACCGCCGCGATTATCGCGAATGCCTGTTCCGCGCCGAGCAGACCATGCGGGAGCACATCTCGGGCGTGATCCTGTTCGAGGAAACCCTGTACCAGGACGCCAAGGACGGCACCCCGCTGATCGACCTGATCAAGGCCGCCGGTTCCATCCCGGGCATCAAGGTCGACAAGGGCGCCACCAAGATGGCCGGCTTCCCCGGCGAGACGGTGACCAAGGGTCTCGACG
>JADGMZ010000256.1 GCA_015234495.1 Brevundimonas sp.
CACCACCGGCAGGCCCGGATAGCGCTGCTTGATCAGCCGCACGTCCGCCCCGGTGATCGAGGCGGCCAGCGAGCAGCCGGCCTTCAGGTCGGGGATCAGCACCGTCTTCCCGGGGCTGAGGATTTTCGAGGTCTCGGCCATGAAGTGCACGCCGGCCTGCACGATCACCTTCGCGTCCGACCGCGCGGCCTCCTTGGCGAGGCCGAGGCTGTCGCCGACATAGTCGCCGACCCCGTGGAAGATTTCCGGCGTCATGTAGTTGTGGGCCAGGATGACGGCGCCGCGCGTCTTCTTCAGCGCATTGATCTCGGCGATCAGGGCCGCCTGCGCCGGCCATTCCAGCGGCGTCACATGATCCTTGACCTTGGCCCACACCGGCGCGGTCGCCCGCTCCAGCTCCCGGCTCAGTCCGAACGCCCCGTCGGCCATTTTCAATCCCCTTATGCTCGATTTGAGCAAATCATGGGCCAGAAGAACGGCGGTAGCCCCGGAAGGTCCGCCGCCGCCTTATGCTCACTTTCAGCATAAGCAGGAATAATCTAGGCCGATGGTCGAGGATTGCAAGGGGTCAGCCGCCCCCTTCTCCCCGCTCGTGCGCCAGCAGCCACCGCTTCCGCTCCAGCCCGCCGGCATAGCCCGTCAGCGTGCCGTTGGCCCCGATCACCCGGTGACACGGCACGATCACCGCCACCGGGTTCTGTCCGTTGGCCAAGCCCGCCGCCCGCACCGACCGGGGCGAGCCGATCGCCGCCGCCAGCTGGCCGTAGCTGCGGGTCTCACCCGCCGGAATAGCCCGCAAGGCGGCCCAGACGGACTTCTGGAACGCCGTCCCGCCGGTCTTCACGACTACGCCGTCCAGCGCCCGCACCTCGCCCGAGAAGTACGCCTCCACGGCCCGCCGCACCGTCTCCGGCGCGCGCCCGGCCGTCAGGCTGAAACCGGGGCTGTGGCGGCCCAGCAGCCGCATCATCCGCGCCTCGTAGTCGGCGAAGTCCAGCGCCCGCACGGCGCCCTCTCCGTCGGTGACCAGCAGCACCTCGCCCACCGGCGTGGCCACGCGGTCGAGGGTCAGGGTTTCAGGCGGCGTGTTTCGCATCGGTCGTCTCCATCAGGTCCGCGCCCGCGATCCCGGCCATCGCCAGGTGCAGGGCGCCATAGGCCCGCCACGGCCGCCAGCTCTCGGCGCGCGCGGCGAGGGTTGCATCGTCCAGCCGGTCGCTCGGCGGCTCGGCGCTGTCGTCGATCCACTGGCCGGGCAATCTCAGTCCGGGCCGCGCGGCGACCAGCGGCCTCAGGACCGGATCGGCCGACAGGTCGCGGCCGATGGCGTCCGGGTCGGCCGACAGGTCGAACACCCGCCGCACCCGGGCCAGCACGCCGGGCAGGGCCTTCAGGTCGTCGGCCTCGACGCAGACCGACACCCGGCCCGGTTCGCCCGGCTCGACCGTGACCGATCCCCCGGCCCCGTCGAGCGCCCGGTCCAGGACCTGCGTCCATTTGCGCCCAACCACCGCGTCCCCCCGCGCAGCCAGCATCTCCAGCATCGCCGCCCAGTCGTACGGCGGGCGGTATGTCAGGCTCAGCCGCACCCCGCCTTCATGCGCCTTCTCGCCGCGCCGGCGCAGGGCCGAGGGCGGGCGCTCGTACAGGGCCTGGAAGGTCTCGTTGAAGCGCCGCACGCTGCCGAAGCCGGAGGCCAGCGCCACCTGGGCCATGCTGAGGTCGGTCTGGTGGATCAGGGCCTTGGCCAGCAGCACCCGCCGCGTCTGCGCCACGCTGACCGGGGCGGCCCCCAGATGCTGGCGGAACAGCCGCCTTAGATGCCGCTCGCCGACGCCCAGCCGCCCGGCCAGCGCATCCACGTCGCCCTCGTCCAGCGCCCCCGCCTCGATCAGCGCCAGCGCCCGGCTGACGGTGTTGGAGGTGCCCCGCCACGCCCCCATGTCCGGCGCCGTCTCCGGACGACAGCGCAGGCAGGCGCGAAATCCCGCCTCCTCGGCCGCCGCCGCCGTCGGCACGAAGACCATGTTCTCCCGCTTCGGCGTCCGCGCCGGGCACACCGGCCGGCAGTAGATGCCGGTCGATTTCACGCAGGTGAAGAAGCGCCCGTCGAAGCGCGCGTCCCGCGTCAGCACGGCGCGGTAGCAGGCCTCCTGATCAAGGGCGTCGGCGTTTTCCATGGAGGGAAGATAGGCCGGAGCGCCGCCGAACGCTCGCGGTTTTCGGACATGGGCGTGGAGTCGGCTCAATCGCGGAAAGATGTCATTCGGAGTTTCCGCTAAGGGTGGTGAGCGGACGTCACTTCATGAAGATGTAGGCGATCAGTCCCTCAGCGGACGTAGGCAAGCGGCCAAGTGCCTCCGAGGGGCTCAGCCTCAACTTCCCCTTTCTCGCCTTACGTGTTCGTTCCGCCAGAATGACGCTTGCGAAGCTATGCAGCCACGCTCGCACCACGTCCGCCCCGCTGGGAACGTCTTCCACCCCAGCGATGATGACGTCTTGCTTCGCGCCAACGCCAAGCTCTATGCGGTGCCCGGCAGCCGTGATTGCAAACCCTTCCTTGTCTTCGACCCACCAATATTCCAGGTGAGCGCAAGCATCACCGGCGTGGCGGAAGATGCTCACATCACCGGCCACCGCTTCGTCGGAGCTTTCATTTACGACTACGATTTCCGAGAGCCAGTTGTCCGTCATTGAACGAACGTGGCAGCCGAGATGAATGACGGCAATGGGTCGAGAGCGGCGATTGGGTTCCACGTGAAGGCCGGACTACCCGCCCCTCCTCGTCATCCTCGGGCTTGACCCGAGGATCAGACCGTCCGGTGCTCCGTCGAAGATCGCACGGGCGGGGCGCGGGGACGTCGCCGGCGCACAGCCCGCCTCTCGCCTCTGATCCTCGGATCAAGTCCGGGGATGACGGCGAAAGGAGATCAGGCGGCGAGCGCCGGAAGCAGGTCCGCAACGGGCCAATACCGCCGCCCTTGCCCTTCCCGAAATCGGCCTTCCCACCGCCCGACCCTACAGCGGCCAGAACATGAGGATCAGCGGCGGTCCCGCCATCAGCACCAGCAGGCTCAGCGGCGCCCCCAGTCGCGGATAGTCCGCGAACCTGTAGCCCGCCGGCCGCATCACCAGCGTGTTGCACTGGTGCCCGATGGGGGTCAGGAAATCGCACGCCGCGCCGACGGCCACCGCCATCAGGAAGGCGTCGGGCCGGTAGCCGAGCTGGGTCGCG
>JADGMZ010000257.1 GCA_015234495.1 Brevundimonas sp.
AAGTACCCGCGCGTGGTCCACCTCGTCGAGACGCTGCCGCTCGGCGGCTCGGGCGAGATCGGAATGAACCTGAATCTCTACGGCTACGGGCCGGAGAGCGACCGCCAGTGGATCATCGTCGACGTCGGCGTGACCTTCGGCGACCTTTCCACGCCCGGCGTCGACGTCATCGTGCCGGACCCCGCCTTCCTCGAGGGCGAGACCATCCGCGGCATCGTCCTGACCCACGCCCACGAGGACCATATCGGCGCCCTCGGCTGGCTGTGGACGCGGATGAAGGCGCCGCTTTACGCCACGCCCTTTACCGCCTTCCTGATCCGCGAGAAGCTGCGCGAGGCGGGCATTCTCGACCAGGTGGAGCTGATCGAGATTCCGCTGGGCGGCACGGTCGATCTCGGCCCGTTCACGGTCGATTTCATCACCATGACCCACTCGATCGCCGAGCCGAACGGCCTGGCCATCCGCACGCCTCTGGGCACGGTGCTGCACACCGGCGACTGGAAGATCGACGACGAGCCGATCGTCGGCGGCGTCACCGATTCCGGCGCCATCAGCCGCCTCGGCGACGAGGGCGTACTGGCGATGGTCTGCGATTCGACCAATGTCTTCGTCGAGGGCGTGGCCGGCTCGGAGGGCGAGGTCCGCGACCGGCTGGTCGAACTGATCGGCTCGCTGAAGGGCCGCATCGCCGTCGGCTGCTTCGCCTCCAACGTGGCCCGCATGGACAGCGTCATCCGCGCCGCGGAAGCCTCGGGCCGGCGCGTCTCCCTCGCAGGCCGGTCGATGCACCGCATCACCTCGGCGGCCAAGCACGTCGGCATGCTGCAGGGCATCCAGCCCTTCCTGTCGGAGCAGGAGGCGCGGGTCTGGCCGGCCGACGAGATCCTCTACCTGTGCACCGGCAGCCAGGGCGAGCCGCGCGCCGCCCTGTCGCGGGTGGCCGATGGCACCCACCCCTACGTCAAGCTGAGCCAGGGCGATCACTGCATCTTCTCGTCGCGGGTCATCCCCGGCAACGAGCTGTCGGTCGGACGGCTGCAGGACCGGCTGACCGACCGCGGCGTGCGCATCTACACCGAGAAGGATCACCCCGGCATCCACGTCTCGGGCCACCCGTGCCGCGAGGAGCTGCGCCAGATGTACGCCTGGGCCCGGCCGCGGATCGCGGTGCCGACCCATGGCATGCGCCGCCACCTGGCCGAACACGCCAACCTGGCGAAGGACATCGGCGTGCCCGAGACGGTGACGCCGCGCAACGGCGACATGGTGCGCCTGGCCCCCGGACCCGCCGCCATCATCGACGAGGTCCCCAGCGGCCGGCTGTACGTCGACGGCGGCCGTCTGGTCACCGAACAGGGCGAGGCCCTGCACGAGCGGCGCCACGCCTCGACCAACGGCGTCCTGATCGTCAGCTTCGCCATGGACCGTCGCGGACAGATCGTCTCGGACATCGACGTGCGCGCCATCGGCCTGCCCGGGGACGCGGAATCGCCGCTGGGCGACGCGCTGGACGACCTCGCCGAACGGGCCGAGGCGGCGGTGATGAAGCTCAAGGGCGAGGCGCTGGAGGACGAGATGGTCATCGAACAGGCCGTGTCCCGCGCCCTGAAGAAGGCCAGCCAGCAGATCTGGGACCGGCGCCCGATCGTCGAGACGGTCATTCTGAGGCTTTGAACCGGCGATAGGGCTTCCTATAAGGAGCCGACTCTCCGCCCAAGGACCTCCCATGCCCGACGCTCCGCCCGAGTTCCGCTACAAGCGCGTCCTGCTCAAGGTCTCGGGCGAGGTGCTGATGGGCGACCAGGGCTACGGCATCGACATGAAGACCGTGGCCCAGGTCGCCTCGGCCATCGCCGATGTGGCCCGCGAAGGGGTCGAGATCTGCCTCGTCATCGGCGGCGGCAACATCTTCCGTGGGCTGAGCAAGGCGGCCGGGGACATGGACCGCGCCTCGGCCGACTACATGGGCATGCTGGCGACGGTGATGAACGCCCTGGCCATGCAGGCGGCGCTGGAGAAGATCGGCGTGCAGACCCGGGTGCAGAGCGCCCTGGTGATGAACGCCGTGGCCGAGCCCTATGTGCGTCGCCGCGCCCTGCGCCACCTCGAGAAGGGCCGGGTGGTGATCTTCGCCGCCGGCGTCGGCGCGCCCTTCTTCACGACCGACTCCGGGGCCGCCCTGCGCGCCGCCGAAATGGGCTGCGACGCCCTGCTGAAAGGCACCAGCGTGGACGGCGTCTACACCGCCGACCCCAAGAAGGACCCGTCGGCCACCCGCTACGACGCCCTGACCTACCAGGATGTGCTGGCCAAGGACCTGCGGGTGATGGACGCCTCGGCCGTGGCCCTGATGCGTGACTCGCGGATACCGATCGTGGTCTTCTCGATCCGGGAAGAGGGTTCGTTCCGCCGCACCCCGAAAGGCGAAGGCGCCTTCACCGTCATCAACTCGGACGGCAAGGCCGCCTGACAACCTCATAACAAGACGAGAGAAACGACCATGGCCAAACCGGACCTCAAGAGTTACCGCGACCGCATGGACAAGGCGGTCGGCGCGCTGCGGGAAGAGTTCGCCGGACTGCGCACCGGCCGCGCCAACGTCGGCCTGCTGGATCCGGTCCAGGTCGAGGCCTACGGCTCGACCTCGCCGCTGAACTCGGTCGCCGCCATCAGCGTGCCCGAGCCGCGCATGATCTCGGTCAATGTCTGGGACAAGGGCATGGTGGTCTCGGTCGAGAAGGCCATCCGCGCCGCCGGACTGGGCCTGAACCCGATCGTCGACGGCCAGACCCTGCGCATCCCGATCCCGCCGCTGACCGAGGAGCGCCGCCGCGACCTGGTCAAGCTGGCCGGAAAATACGCCGAGCAGCAGAAGATCGCCGTCCGCAACGTGCGCCGCGACGCCAACGACGACCTGAAGAAGGCCGAGAAGGCGGACGTCATCACCCAAGACGAGCAGAAGCGCATGGAAGGCGAGGTGCAGAAGTTCACCGATGACGCCATCAAGCGCATCGACGAGATGCTGAAGGTCAAGGAACAGGAGATCATGCAGGTCTAAGGCCCGCATGATCGGCGAGGTGAACCTCATGGCCCCGGCGTCCGGGTTGCAATCTAGCCCGACCGACAGCGCCGCCGCCGACCCCACCGGCGCCGGCCCCGGATGCGTTCACGTCGCCATAATCATGGACGGCAATGGCCGCTGGGCGAAGCAGCGCGGCATGCCCCGGGCGCTCG
>JADGMZ010000258.1 GCA_015234495.1 Brevundimonas sp.
CCGCCGCGCCGACCGAGGTCCAGGCCGCCGCCCCCGAGGCCCCGCCCCGCGAACGCGCCACCCAGGAAGCCCATCTGCGCCAGTCCGATCGTCGCGGCGGCCGCCCCGCCGACGGCGCCCAGCGTGGCGACGGCCGGCCCTTCGGCGAGGCTGAGATCCCGGCCTTCCTGCGCCGCTCCTCGCCCATAAAGGTCTGACGGGGGTCGGAATTCGTCCTCCGGCCCGGCCCGGTTTAACCCGGCGTTACGGAACCCCGGCCTAGCTTCCCGGCATCCGGTCGTCGCCGCGGGCGACCCGCCAGAGGACGTTCATGACGGAAGCGGTCGAAACTAGGTTGCGGGGACCCGAGGCCTATACCCTCGCGCGTCGGGCCCTGGAGTCGATGGAGACCGCCGCGGTCTGGCCGACGCCGATCAATTTCGAGCTCTGGCTGCAGTATCTCGGAGACCCCGAGGGCGCCCTCGGCCGCGAGATCCAGCGCATGCTGGCGGCGGGCGAGCCCTTCACCGAGGAGGCGGCCGAAATCCTCGCGGCCGAATACCTGCCGCGCGGGCGGCTGACCGAAGAGATCCGCGACGCCGGCCGGGTGCTGGATCGCGAACTGTCCAGCGTGACCGAAGCCATCTCCCGCGCCCACCGGGCCCAGTCGGACTACGGCCGGACCCTCGAAGGCGCCGCCGGAAGCCTGGACGCCGCTGACCCGCCCCAGCTGCAGGCCATCGTCTCCAGCCTGTCGACCGCCACCCGGAAGATCCGCAAGGACAACGAATCCCTGGAGAAGAAGCTGGAGCTCTCGACCCGCGAGATCGCCCGGCTGAGCGAACACCTCGAGCAGGTGCGGCGCGACTCCATGACCGACGCCCTGACCAATCTCGCCAACCGCAAGGCCTTCGACGAGCAGCTGGACAGCGCCTGCGAAACCGCGGTGTCCGAGGGCGCGCGCCTGTCCCTGGCCGTGCTCGACATCGACCATTTCAAGCGCTTCAACGACACCTGGGGGCACCAGACCGGCGACCAGGTGCTGCGCTATGTCGCCAGCGTCCTGGGCAAGGCGGCGACGCCGCCCCGCCTCGCGGCCCGCTACGGCGGCGAGGAGTTCGCCATGATCTTCCCGGGCGAGGCCCTGCCCGACGTCGAGGCGGTTCTGGAAGGCGTCCGAAAGGAGATCGGCTCCCGCTCGCTGCGCCGGCGCTCGACCAATGACGACCTCGGCGCCGTCACCGTCTCGATCGGCTTCGCCCACTGGCGCGGCGGCGAAACCCCGGCCAGCCTGCTGGGCCGCGCCGACGCCGCCCTCTACGCCTCCAAGCGCTCCGGCCGGAACCGCGTGACCTGCGCCGACTGGCTCGACGACGTGGCCTAGACCCGGGGCCGATTCGCGCCATAGTCGCCCGATGCGAAGCTTGGTCTTCTCCGTCGCCTACTGGGTCCTGTCGATCGGCTACACCCTGGCGGCCGTGATTGCGGCCCTCGTCCCCGGACGCGGCGCCACCGGCTGGATCATCCGCCGCTATGTCCGCCGCATGGTCCAGGCGATGCGCCATCTGGCCGGCATCCGCGTCGAGTACCGCGGGGAGGAGCGCCTGCCGTCGGGAGCCTTCATCCTCGCCGCCAAGCACCAGAGCTGGGGCGACGGCTTCACCGTCTACGACCGCTTCCAGGACCTCGCCTTCGTCACCGGCGACCATCTCGAGAAATTCCCGCTGATGGCGACGGTGCTGCGCAAGCTGGGGGCCATAGTGGTCAACAACTGCGGCGGACGCGACGCGCGCGAGGCGCTGCAGTCGCGCGCCGCCGACGCCCATCGCGACGGCCGCCGCATCCTGATCTATCCGGAAGGCAACCTGGCGAAGGTGGGCGAGAAATTCCGCTACCGGTCGGGCGTCTGGCACATGTACCGCGACTTCGACATGCCGGTCGTGCCCGTGGCGACCAATCTCGGCCTGTTCTGGCCGCAGGAGGCGTTCCGCAAGACCCCGGGGATCGCCACCCTGGAGTTCCTCGAACCCATTCCCACCGGCCTGGCCAAGGACGAGTTCCTCGCCCGGCTCGAAGCCGCGGTGGAGGGCCGGACCGCGGAACTGGTCGCCGAGGCGACCGGCCTGCCGGTCACGCCCGCCATCCGCGTGGCCACCCCCGACGAGGCCGCCCGCGCTGCGGCCTAGTCGGCGTCGAGGGCGGCGGCCGGGATGATGGTGACGCTTTCGCCGCAGCCGCAGGCGTCGGTCTCGTTCGGATTGCGGAACACGAATTTCGAGGCCAGCCGGGTGGTTTCGTAGTCGATCTCCGAGCCGATCAGGAACAGCACGGCCTTGGGATCGATCAGGATGGTCACGCCCTTGTCCTCGACCACCTCGTCGAGCGGCTCGATCGTCTCGGCGTAGGCGAAGGTGTACTCCTGCCCGGCGCAGCCGCCGTTCTTCACCCCAACCCGCAGGGCGACATAGGGCTTGTCCGCATTGGCCATGATCTCGCGCACCCGCCCGGCGGCCGCCTCGGTCAGGGTGACGGCCTTGGGTCGGGGGCGGCGGGCGCGGGGCGTGGTCTGGAGTTCGCTCATGGCCTCGTCAGAACATGTTCAGGGCCAATTTGGCCTCGTCGCTCATCTTCGACGGATCCCACGGTGGCGAGAACACCAGCTCGGCCTTGGCCGAGCGGATGCCGTCGATCTTCATCACCGCGTCCTCGACCCAGCCCGGCATTTCGCCGGCCACGGGGCAGCCGGGGGCGGTCAGGGTCATCTCGATCTCCACATCGCGGTCGTCCGACAGGTCGACGCGGTAGATCAGGCCCAATTCGTAGATGTCGACCGGGATCTCGGGATCATAGACCGACTTCAGGGCGGTGATGATCTCGTCGGTCAGCCGGTCGATCTCGGACTGGTCCAACGCCCCCTTCTGGGGCGCGTCCCAGGCTTCCGCGAAGGCGGCGTCATCGGGCGTGCGGGCGGCTTCAGACATCATGCAAAGAACTCACGGGCCTTGATCAGGGCGTCGGCGAAGGCGTCGACGTCCTCAAGGGTGTTATATAGGGCGAAGGAGGCGCGCGCGCTCGACGTCAGGCCGAAACGCTTCGCCAGCGGCTCGGCGCAGTGCAGGCCGGCGCGCACGGCGACGCCGTAGCGGTCCATCACCTGGGCGATGTCGTGGGCGTGGGCGCCGTCGACGGTGAAGGTCAGGATGGCCCCCTTTGCTTCCGCCTCGCCGATCACGCGCAGCC
>JADGMZ010000259.1:0-1371 GCA_015234495.1 Brevundimonas sp.
GGGGTGATGGGTCGGGGTCATGCTGGGCATCCGTACTGCAACGCCGATGTGCCACGCTTCGATGCGTGAGGCGAGCGATCAGCCCAGGGGCTGGAACCGCCCTGGCCCCTTGAGGGCGGAGAGCACGCCGTCGGCGATGCCGAAATGCAGGCCCGCGAGCGCCAGCGTCCCGGCCGCCTCCCGCTCGGCGATCCACGGGAAGGTGCGCAGGTTCTCGAGCGACAGACGAACCACCGTTTCCTCGGCGAGGCGTTCCGCGTCCTCGGCCGGGAAGCTTTCGCAGATCAGCCGCACCACCGGCGTGGCCTGGGCCACCCAGGGGGCGACGAAGTCGCGGCAGCTGTCGGGGGCGCCGTTGAGCATGGCGTTCACCCCGCCGCAGTAGGCGTGGCCCATGACCACGATGCGCGACACCTCCAGCACCCGCACCCCGAACTCGAGCGCCGCCGAGACGCCGTGCAGCTGGCCGTCGGGCTGGTAGGGCGGCACCAGGTTGGCGACGTTGCGGACCACGAACAGCTCGCCGGGGGCGGCGTCGAAGATCAGGGCGGGATCGGCGCGGCTGTCGGAACAGGCCACCACCAGGGTGTGCGGCTTCTGACCGCCGGCGAGGGCGGCGTATTCGTCGCGCTCCTGCGGCCACCGGTTCTCGCGAAAGCGGCGGTAGCCGGTGAGCAGGGCGTTGGCGGTTTTCTCGGGCATGCCCCTGCTTTAGGCCGGGATCAGCTCTTGCGGAAGAAGGCGTGGATGCGTTCCGCCAGGGCCTGGCTGACGCCCTCGACCTTGACGAGGTCGACGACCGAGGCGCGGCCGACCCCCTTGGCCGAGCCGAAGGCGTGCAGGAGGGCCTTCTTGCGGCCCGGGCCGACCCCCTCGATCTCGTCGAGCGGATTGCGCTTGATGTCCATCGACCGGCGGGTGCGGTGGGCGCCGTTGGCGAACCGGTGCGCCTCGTCGCGCAGACGCTGGATGTAGTAGAGGGCCGGCGATTTCAGGGGCAGCATGAAGGGGGGCTTGCCCGGCACGAAGAAGCGCTCCATCCCGGCGTCGCGGTCGGGGCCCTTGGCCACCCCGACGGCCACGATCTCGTGCAGGCCGAGGTCGGCCAGCACCGCCTGGACCTCGGCCAGCTGGCCGGCGCCGCCGTCGATGAGCAGCAGGTCGGGCCGCTCGACCGCCTCGCCCTCGTCCTCGTCCTTGACCAGGCGGGTGAAGCGACGACGCATGACCTCGCGCATCATGCCGTAGTCGTCGCCGGGGGTCAGGTCGTCGCCGCGGATGTTGAACTTGCGGTACTGGTTCCTGCGGAAACCCTCGGGCCCGGCCACGATCATGCCGCCGACGGCGTTGGTCCCCTGGATGTGGGCGTTG
>JADGMZ010000259.1:1381-3211 GCA_015234495.1 Brevundimonas sp.
ATACGCTCGGGGCGACCCTCCAGGCCGAAGGCTTCGCACACCTCCTCGAGGATCTTCGACTGCGCCGAGCTCTCGGCCATGCGCCGGCCCAGCGCCTCGCGGGCGTTGGTCAGGGCGTGGTCGACCAGCGCCCGGCGCGGGCCGCGCTGGGGCAGTTCGATGGTCGTCACCCGGCGGCCGTCGACCGTCCTGGCCTTCATCGAGAAGGCCTCCTCCAGCAGCTCCTTCTCGTGCGGCCGGACGTTGGTCAGGATCTGCCGCGGCACCGGCTTGTCCTCGTAGAACTGGCCGAGGAAGGCGGCCAGGATCTCCGGGTCGGTGTCCGTGCGATCGACGCGGGGGAAGTAGGCGCGGCCGCCCCAGTTCTGGCCGCCGCGGTAGAAGAACACCTGCACGCAGGCCTGGCCGCCGTCGGCATGGAGTCCGAAGACGTCGGCCTCGGCCACCCCTTCGGCGCTGACGGAGTTCTCCATCGAGATGGCCGACAGGGCGCGGATGCGGTCGCGCACGCGGGCGGCCTGCTCGAAGTCCATGGCGTCGGAAGCGGCCTGCATCTCCTTCGACAGCCGGCCGATGACGGCGCGCGACTTGCCGCGCAGGAAGGCCTCGGCCTCATCGACCAGCTGGCCGTAATCCTCCAGCGAGATCAGGCCGGTGCAGGGGGCCGAGCAGCGCTTGATCTGGTGCAGCATGCAGGGCCGGGTGCGGGTCTCGTAGACGCTGTCCGAGCAGGAGCGCAGCAGGAAGGCCTTCTGCAGGGTGGTCAGGGTGCGGTTGACCGCCCAGGTCGAGGCGAAGGGGCCGAAATAGTCGCCCTTGAGCGTATGGGCGCCGCGGTGCTTGCGCACCTGGGGGGCGCGGTGGTCGCGGCGGATCATCAGCTCGGCGAAGGACTTGTCGTCACGCAGCACCACGTTGAAGCGCGGCTTGAGCTTCTTGATGAAGTTGGATTCGAGCAGCAGGGCCTCGGTCTCGGAGGCGGTGACCACCAGCTCCATCGAGCGGGTCAGCGACACCATCAGGCCGATGCGCTGGGTGTGGAACCGGCCCTGGGCGTACTGCAGGATGCGCTTCTTCAGCGACCGCGCCTTGCCGACGTAGAGGCAGGTCCCGTCCTCGCCGTACATGCGGTAGACGCCCGGCTTGTCGGGCGCGCGCCGGGCCTCGTCGCGGATCAGGTCGGCGGCGACCAGCGAGGGCGGCGTCCCGGCGTCGGAAGGAATCGTCTCCTCGGTCATCCCGACCGATATAGGCCTAGAATTTGCGGACCATAAGGACGCCGGCGATCACGAGGCCGACGCCGGCGACGCGGCCGAGGCTGATCGGCTGCTTCGGCATGCCGAGGAAGCCGATGTGGTCGAGGATCAGGCTGAGCAACAGCTGGCCGGCGACCATCAGGATGATGGTGGTGGCGACGCCGAGCCGGGGCACCCCCCAGGTCGCCGCGACCACGAAGGCGGCGCCGTAAAGTCCGCCGATCCAGATGTACCACGGCAGGGCTCGGGTGGCCGCCACGTCCGGCCGGGCCTGCATCGCCAGGGCGACGACGCCGAGGGCCACGGTCCCTACTGCAAAGGAGATGAGGGCGGCGTTGACCGGCGAGCCCACGGCAGTGGTCAGCCTGGCGTTGGTCGGCGCCTGCAGAGAAGCCGCGGCGCCGCCGAGAATCACCGCAAGCATGGCGAAGAGAGACGGGTTCATCAGGACTCGCTACCAGCTTGTCGCACACTCCGCACCGGCGAACATCTCCGCCAACCTCGCCCGCGTCGCCCGGTGCGTATCCGCCGGCGGGGACAGCGGGTCGAACCAGCCGATCTCGGCGATCTCGCC
>JADGMZ010000260.1:0-212 GCA_015234495.1 Brevundimonas sp.
CTCCGGCGATGGCGCGCGTGATGTCGGCGTCCGTGGCGCCGGCGCGGCGAGCGGCGGCGGCGGCCCGGGCGAGAGCGGGGTTGCGCGCCGGATCGGTGCAATCCGCCGCCGGCCCTTCGCAGCGGCTGACCGCGTCGGCCACGGCCTGCAGCGCGCCGGCGGCGGCCTCGACCGCGCCCGAGGCGAGCCGGGCGGCCCGGCGCCGGGCCATT
>JADGMZ010000260.1:222-3194 GCA_015234495.1 Brevundimonas sp.
GGCCGCCAGCCGCTTGCCGACGGCCGGGTTCGCGAGGTCAAGGAGGTCCGGCTCGACCCGAGGGGCCGCCGCCGGGGTGGCGATACCGAGCACCAGGCACGCCGCCAGCTCCTCGGCCGCGGCGGCTTTCAGACCCAGCCGTCCCGCGAAACGGGCGGCGGCCTCGGCCATCGGGTCAGGGGAGTCGGGATCGACGCCCTGGGCGTCGCACCAGTCCAGCCACGCCTCGATCTGGGCGTCGGACCAGTTCTCGGGAGCGACCGCGGTGACGATCCGGTCGGCGCGTTCGACCTCGCGCGCCGGACGGCGGGCGAGGGCGGCGAGCAAGGCGAAGCGGAACGACGGTCGCATGGGCGGTCTCGACAGGGCTCGGCCAATGCTAGACCTCCTGACGGCATTCGCAATAAATCTGGCGTGTGCAGTGCGGGTTACCCCCAAGATGTTGACATCAGACGGTCGCGCGGCGCGCTGGACGGAACGCCTCCGGCTTTCTATGATCGGGCGACGTCGCCAGCCTCCCCGCGCGACCTGAACGAGTGGATTTCCAAGGTGCTAGGCAAGATCTTCGGCTGGACGAGCGGCGCGACCCTCGGCACCCTGTTCACCATCGCCAAGCGCGGCCAGCTGATCGGCACGGACGAGTTCGGCAACCGCTATTATCTGTCGCGCGACACCACCAGCTACGACGGCCGGCGCCGTCGCTGGGTGGTCTACAACGGTTACGCCGACGCCTCGAAGGTGCCGCCGGACTGGCACGGCTGGCTGCACTACACGATCGACGAGCCCCCGACCGAGCGGCCGCTGCCGCGCCGCGCCTGGGAGAAGGACCATCTTCCGAACCTGACCGGCACGCCGATGGCGTGGAGGCCGCAGGGCTCGCTGGCCGCCGAGGGTCGGCGGCCCGCCGCCACCGGCGACTATGAGGCGTGGCGTCCCGAATGACCCGCAAGGGCGCCATTCTGGCGGGCGTGACGGCGCTGGCGCTGCTGGCGTCCGGCGGAGTCGTCGCCTCGGCCCCGAACGACCTGCCGCAGGACGCCCAACCGGCCACGGACCGGACGGCCGAACTGAACCGGCAGCAGCTTCCCGCCACGCCCGCGCCCGTGGTGCCGCAGGAACCCGCGCCGGAAGCCGAACCCGCGCCAGCCCGGCCGATCCCGATCACGCCGCCGGCGCCGGTGATCGTCGTCGCCGAACAGCCGGAGGCCGAGGCGGAGGACGAGTCCGACACCGCGGAGGAGCCGGTCGAGGTCCGCGCCGAGGCGCCCAAGGCGCCGGACGCGCCGCCCGCCCGGCGCCAGCGAGCACGTGTCGCGATCGTCGAGGCGGTCGACAAGATCACCGCCGAGACCATGCGTTTCGAAGTCGAGGTCGGCGGTCGCCCGGTGCGCTTCCAGAAGGCGCTGATCTTCACCGCCCGGGCCTGCGAGATGTCGGCCCCGGACGAAATGGTCGAGGATTCGATCGCCTATCTGGAGGTCAGCATCCAACCGCGCGGCGTGCTGCAGGCGGCCGAGCCGCGCCAGATCTTCCGCGGTTGGATGTTCGCCTCTGCGCCGGCCGTGAACGGCCTGCAGCACCCGGTCTATGACGCCTGGGTGGTCGGCTGCAAGGCATAGGCCACCGCCTCCGCGCCGCTCAGCGGTTCGACGAGAGCTCCGGCGTCGGGACGAAGCGGACGGGCGGCCTTCAGCAGTTTCAGATAGGCCGCCTGCGGCGTCTCCACGGCGCCGAACTGGCTGAGGTGGGAGGTCAGGAACTGGGCGTCCAGCAGCCGCCATCCGCCGCGTTTCAGCCGGGCCGCGAGATGGACCAGCGCCACCTTGGAGGCGTCCCGCTCGCGGCTGAACATGCTCTCGCCGAAGAAGGCCCCGCCGAGGGTCACGCCGTAGAGGCCGCCGACCAGGCGTTCGTCGCGCCAGCACTCGACGGAATGGGCGTGGCCGCGGGCGTGGAGTTGGCCGTACAGGCGGCGGATCGGCCCGTTGATCCAGCTGTCCTCGCGGCCCGGCGCCGCGGCCGCGCAGGCGTCCAGCACGGCGTCGAAGGCGGTGTTGACCCGAACCTCGAAGGCATCGCTGCGCACCGTGCGCCGGAGCCGGCTCGGGATGCGAAAGCCACCCAGGGGGATGACGCCCCGCTGTTCTGGCTCAACCAGAAAGATGCGGGGATCGTCGCGGCCCTCGGCCATGGGGAAGACGCCGGCGGCGTAGCAGTTCAGCAGTTGATCCGGACCGAAGCCGCCGAACGGCTCGCTGGCGCTGAAGCCGGGGTCTTCCACCGCCTCAGGCGTCGCCCTTCTGGCGCTTGGCCCACTGCTCCAGCCAGTGGATGTCGTAGTCGCCGGACAGGATGTCAGGCTCCTGCAGCAGCTTCTGGAACAGGGGGATGGTGGTGTCGACGCCGCCGACGACCATCTCGTTCAGGCTGCGCTTGAGCCGGGCGATGCATTCCTCGCGGTCGCGGCCGTGAACGATCAGCTTGCCGATCAGGCTGTCGTAATAGGGCGGGATCGCATAGCCGGCGTAGATGGCGCTATCCAGCCGCACCCCCAACCCGCCCGGGGCGTGGAAATCGTTCACCGTGCCCGGGGACGGGGTGAAGGTCTCCGGGTTCTCGGCGTTGATGCGGCACTCGATGGCGTGGCCGTCGAAGCTGACGTCCTCCTGGCGGAACGACAGCGGCAGGCCGGCGGCGATGCGAATCTGCTCTCGCACCAGGTCGACGCCGGTGATCATCTCGGTGACCGGATGCTCGACCTGCAGACGGGTGTTCATCTCGATGAAGAAGAACTCGCCGTCTTCCCACAGGAATTCGATGGTCCCGACGCCCAGGTAGCCGATGGCGGCGATGGCCTTGTTGACCGTCTCGCCGATGGCGGTGCGTTCCGTCGCCGACAGGGCCGGGGAGGGGGCCTCCTCCATGACCTTCTGGTGGCGGCGCTGCAGCGAGCAGTCGCGCTCGCCCAGATG
>JADGMZ010000261.1 GCA_015234495.1 Brevundimonas sp.
CCATGGTCAGGATCAGGAAGAAGGTCGAGGTGGCGAAGCCCTTGATCAGCAGGAAGGCGACCAGGCAGGCAACGAACAGGATCATCGACAGGGCGTGGTTGATGATGGCGACCTTCTGGCTGGAGGTCGACTTGAGCAGTTCGAAGAACAGCAGGATCAGGGCCAGGAACAGGATCAGGTCGCCGCTGCCGATGTTCCAGCCGCTGCCGGAGACCATGGGGATGGTGAGGATCGGGTCGCGCAGGGCCTGTTCGGCCGCCGCCACGCCCCCGACCCCGACCACGCCGGTGAGGATGACGACGGCGTAGATGACCACCGGGATCATCAGCAGCGGCAGGGCGATCAGCATGGCCACGGTTCCATGGAAACGGGGCGGCCAGAGATACGGCCGCGCTTGTCAAGGATGAATACCCCCGTTCGCTCCGGTCCGCTACGGTCGCTCGCCCGGGACGCGAAGCCTCAGAATTCGGTGACGCCGTCGGGCCGCCGGGAGCGCGACTTGAGCCACATGACCCCGAGCAGGTCGGACAGGGAGGCCATCAGCCGCCCCCAGTTGGTGTATTTCGAACGGCCGGTCTCGCGGTGGCGGTGGTCGACGTCGAGATAGCGGTTCTCGTAGCCCTCGCGGATCATCAGGGCCGGGAGGTAGCGGTGCAGGTGATCGAAATAGGGCAGGCGCAGGAAGACGTCGCGGCGGAAGGCCTTGAGGCCGCAGCCGGTGTCGTCGGCGTCGTCGGCCAGCAGGCGCTTGCGGATGCGGTTGGCCCAGCGCGAGGCCCAGCGCTTGGCGCCGGTGTCCTGGCGCCGGGCGCGGACGCCGCCCACCAGTGCGACATTGGGCGGCGAGGCGGCCAGCAGATCGGCCAGGCGGGGGGCGTCGGCGGGCGGATTCTGGCCGTCGCCGTCCAGTGTCACGACGATGGGACCCCGCGCCGCCAGCACGCCGGTGCGCACCGCGCGGCTCTGGCCGGCGTTGGCGGCGTGGCCGAGCACGCGCAGGGCCGGCAGTTCGGCCATCAGGGCGCGCAGCTCTGCGAGGGTGCCGTCCCTGGAGGCGTCGTCGACGAAGATCATCTCATAGGACCGGCCGACGAAGGCGGCGGCGATCTCGCGGGCCAGGGGGCCGGCGGCGCCTTCCTCGTCGTGGACGGGGACGACGACGGAGATGTCGGGGTTGGGCTCGCTCATGCCTGCTGTCTAGCGGGTTTCGCGGGGCGGGGGGAGGGACGGCTGACGCGCGGCCGGACGGCGTGTTAGGAAGTCGCCCATGATGCGCCCCGACCTCGACCGATTCATCGCCGGCTGGCGGGGCCCGTTGCTGGCGGCGCTGGTCGCCCTGCTGGCCGGCCTGCCGGTGCTGGGGCTGCTGCCGCCGCTGGACCGCGACGAGAGCCGCTACGCCCAGGCGACGTCGCAGATGCTGGAAAGCGGCGACTATGTCGACATCCGCTTCCAGGACGATCCGCGCTGGAAGAAGCCGGTCGGCATCTACTGGATGCAGGCGGCGGCGGTGGCGGTGACCTCGAGCGTCGAGAACCGCGACATCCAGCCCTACCGCATCCCGTCGATCCTCGGGGCCATGCTGGCGGCGGCGGCCTGCGCCTGGGCGGGCGGGGCCATGTTCGGACGGCGGGCGGGATTCCTCGCCGGGGCCATGCTGGGGGCCAGCTTCCTGCTGTCGACCGAGGCGGGCATCGCCAAGACCGACGCCATGCTGTGCGGATCGGTGACGCTGGCCATGGCGGCGCTGGCGCGGATCTATCTGGCGACACGGGCCGGCGAGGCGCCGAAGCGGCCGCACAAGCTGCTGTTCTGGCTGGGGGTCGGGCTGTCGATCCTGATCAAGGGGCCGATCGGGCTGATCGTGGTGGTCCCGGCCATACTGCTGCTGTCGCTGTGGGACCGGGACGTGAAATGGCTGGCGCGGCTGGGCTGGGGCTGGGGCCTGCCGCTGGTGGCGCTGATCGTGGGGCCGTGGGCCATCGCCATCACCATCGCCACCGACGGCGGCTTCTGGCGCGAGGCCATCGCCGGCGACCTGGCCCCCAAGATCGCCGGCGGCCACGAGAGCCACGGGGCGCCGCCGGGCTATTATCTGCTGGGGGCGCTGGTGATGTTCTTCCCGGCCACCCTGATGCTGCCCGCGGCCCTGTCGACGGCGTGGAGCCGGCGGGCCGAGCCGGCGGTGCGTTTCCTGGTCTGCTGGCTGGTCCCGGCCTGGCTGATCTTCGAGCTGACCCCGACCAAGCTGGTCCACTACACCCTGCCGGCCTACGGGGCCCTGGCCCTGCTGGCGGCGGCGGCGCTGACCCGGCCGATCGGAAACGTGTCGCGTTTCGCAGGAGCGGCGCTGTCGGTGCTGGCCGGGCTGCTGCTGGTTGCGATCACCGTCTACGGCCTGACCGAGTTCGGGCGCTCGACGGCCCAGACCTGGGCGACCATCACCATCGTGTTCGCGGCGCTGGCGGCCCTGATCGGGGCCTTCCTGCTGCTGCACCGGGCGGCGGTGACGGCGGTGGTGGCGGCGGTCGGCCTGGGGCTGGTGGCGCACGCCGGGCTGGCGGGCACGCTGCGCCAGCTGCGCCCGCTGGCGGTGGCCCCGCAGCTGCAGCAGGTGCTGGAGCGGGCCGACCTGCATCCGCGCCAGGGGCGGCCGGGACCGGTCGCCGTCACCGGCTTCCACGAGCCGAGCTTCGTCTTCCTGACCGGGCGCGAGACCGAGCTGACCGATGCGGCGGGGGCGGCGCAGGCCCTGGCCGAGGGACGGCCGGTGATCGTCGAGGCGCGCGACGCCGACGCCTTCCGCGCCGCCTCGGCCCGGCTGGGCGTGACCGGCCGGGCCGTGGGCGTGGTCAACGGCCACAACTATTCGCGCGGCGACGACGTCAGCCTGACCGTCTACGCGCCGGCGGGGAGCGGCGCCCCGGGAGGCGAACCATGAGCCGGCCGATCAGCCTGGTCGAGGTCGGGCCGCGCGACGGGCTGCAGAACGAGAAGGCGATCCTCGAGCCCGCCGTTCGCGCCGAATTGGTGCGGCGGCTGGAGGCGGCGGGGGCGCGGCGCATCGAGGCGGTCAGCTTCGTGCATCCGAAATACGTGCCGCAGATGGCCGGGGCGGAGCAGGTGATGGCGGCGCTGCCGCCCGAGCCGGGGCGCAGCCGCATCGGCCTGGTGCTGAACGGCAAGGG
>JADGMZ010000262.1:0-2825 GCA_015234495.1 Brevundimonas sp.
TGAAGAACGCCAGGGCCGCCAACTGGACGATTGACGAGGAGCAGCTGGACGACCGGCACATCGTCCGTCGCATGGTGCTGAAGCGCTGCGTCTATGGCGTCGACAAGAACCCGATGGCGGTCGAACTGGCCAAGGTCGCGCTGTGGCTGCACACCTTCACCGTCGGTGCCCCCCTGTCATTCATCGACCACCACCTGCACGCCGGCGACAGTCTGTTCGGCCTATGGGTGCGCGACGCCATCGACAAGGCCGGCGCGCTCGGCGGCGAGCTTTTCTACAACGAGGCCCTGCGCAACGCCCAACGGTCCGCCGAGGCAATGAAGACCATCGAGGCGCTGACCGACGTCGAGATCGCCGAGGCCCACCGCTCCGCCGCCATGTATGCCGATGTCGAACTGATGACGGGCGAACTGGACGGGTTTGTCAGCTTCATCCACGCCCTCGACTGGTTGAACCTGAACCGGTCGGAGAAGGGGTTGATCCGGCTCTGGCTCGACGGGCGGTTCGGCGACCCAATCCCGATCGCGCGCGGGCGCAAGGCCCCGCACGGCGGCATGGCCAAGGCGGCTGAGGTCGAGGCCTTCACCGACATCTGGCGGCGGGCGCGGGACCTGATCGTCGAGGAACGCTTCCTGAATTGGCAGATTAGCTTCCCCGGCGTCTGGGACGGGTGGGCCGGCAAGGATCGCAGCGGCGGCTTCGACGCCGTCGTCGGCAATCCGCCCTGGGACCGGATCAAGCTGCAACAGGTCGAATGGTTCGCGGCCCGCCGTCCCGAAATCGCCTTGGCGCAGCGGGCGTCGGATCGCGCCCGCATGATCGCCACGCTGAAGGCGGACGGGGACCCGCTGTTCGACGACTATAAAAAGGCGGACGCGCGCGCAGCGGACACCGCGCGGATGGCGCGGGCCTCCGGGCACTATCTGCTGCTCAGCCGAGGCGACATCAACCTCTACAGCCTGTTCGTGGAACGGGCGCACGCCTTGGTGAAGCCCAATGGCATGGTCGGCTTGTTGACGCCCAGCGGCATCGCCTCAGACCTGTCCGCCAGCGCCTTCTTCCGCAGCGTGGCGACCGAGGGGCGATTGAAAGCCCTCTACGATTTCGAGAATCGCAGGCCGCGATACGACCTCGAACCCTTTTTCCCCGATGTCGACAGCCGCTTCAAATTCTGTGCCCTGGTGGCCAGCCCGGCCCGCACCTTCGATAGCGCCGACTGCGGCTTCTTCTTCCAGTCCGCGACCGAAACGCGCGATCCGGACCGCGCCTTTCCGATCACCGCCTCGGACTTTGCCAGCGTGAACCCCAACACCGGGACCGCGCCGATCTTCCGTTCGCGCCGGGACATGGCCCTGACGACGGCAGTCTATTCGCGCCTGCCGGTGCTGGTGGATCGGTCTAGTGGCGAAGCCGTGTCGGCCTGGCCCGTCCGCTACGCCACCATGTTCCACATGACCAACGACAGCCACCTGTTCCGGACGAGGGCGGAATTGGAAGGGCGCGAGGGGGCGTGGAGCGTCGGTGGCAACCGGTTCCAGTCAGCCTCTGGCGTATGGGTCCCGCTCTATGCCGGGCGCATGATCCACCAGTTCGACCACCGAGCGGCCTCGGTCGTGGTGAACGCCGGAAATCTCCACAATGCAGCAGTGACCGGCGAGGTCACGGCGGCCATGAAGGCCGATCCCTCGTTCCTGCCGACGCCGCAATACTGGCTCCAACATCAGGGCGTCATGGACGGGCCAACCATCGCATTCCGCGACATTGCCCGTTCGACCGACGCCCGCACTATGATCGCAGCGATCCTGCCTCATCGTGCCGCCGGCAATACGGCTCCGCTCATCCTGTCTGATCTGGCCCTGTCAGATCAGGCGCTGCTCCTCGCAAACCTGAACGCCATGGTTCTCGACTACGTCGTTCGGCAGAAGGCTCAGAGCACACATCTCAATTGGTATATTGTCGAACAGCTGCCCGTCGTCCCGCTGGCCGCCTACGCCCGGGCGTTTGGCTCCAAGACCGCCGGCGAGATCGTCCGCGAGACCGTCCTCGAACTCAGCTACACCGCCCACGACCTGGCGCCCTTCGCCCGCGATCTGGGCCATGTCGATGCGGACGGCCAGGTGTTGCCGCCCTTCGGCTGGGACGAGGACCGTCGCCTGGTGCTGCGGGCCAAGCTGGATGCGCTCTACTTCATCCTCTACGGCGTCTTCGACCCGGCCGACGCGGCCCAGAGCCGCGACGACATCCGCTACATCTATTCGACCTTCCCCATCGTCGAGCGGGAGGAGATCACCAGATGGGGCTCCTACCGCAGCCGCGATCTGGCCCTGGCTTGGGTCAACGCTTTGATGGCGGGCCAGCCGGATGCAGTGATCGCCGGATGATGAAGAGAGGCTCAGGCGTGCGGCCGTGATGCCCAAGACCGGGCCACGCCGGCGAAGAGCCCGTCCTCGTTGACGCCAACCGGGCTGCCTGTGCGCGGCCAGAAGACGAACGCTGTGTTCAAGCCCAGCCAGCTTTCGATGTCGGCCCGGACCTTGGCCGCGAGGGGGTCATCAACGCCGTCATCGGGGTCGTGGCCGAGGAACAGCGCGACGCCCAGCCGAAGGTCAGACCCCGCAATCGATCCGTGGAGATGGCGGTTCACCGCATCGCCGAGGCTGTCGACCTGGGCCTGACCGAGCAACGGAGTCCCTGCCGGAAGGTAGATTTCTTCATCGTCGTATGGGCTGTGGATGCGAAACTCATTGCGCAGCACGACGGCAAATGCGCCAGGGCCTGGCGGCACCATGGCGATGTCATTCTGAAGACAACTGCTGTGATACATG
>JADGMZ010000262.1:2835-3183 GCA_015234495.1 Brevundimonas sp.
CGTCGCCGCCTACATGGAGCGTGAAGCGCTGCTGCACGAGGTCCGGCAGAAGGCGGCGACGGCCCGATACTTCGCCCTGCGGGCGGGGGGACCCTTCAGGCTCAGCGATCGGATGTCCGCCAGACGCCGGTTGCCCTTCAGTTTGTTGGCGAGGTCGCTGATGACCCGGACGTTACCGGGGACGTAGCCTTGGCCGGGGTTGATACGGTCGAGCGAAGGCGAGGCCGGCGAGCGGCTCTGTCCAACCCTCAGCGAAATCCCGAGCACCGGGCAGAGGGCCGGAAGGGAAATGTCCTGCCGGCGGAGCGAGTAGGGGAGGCCCTGCCGGCGGGCACGCTTCCGGGCGCG
>JADGMZ010000263.1 GCA_015234495.1 Brevundimonas sp.
CGCCGTGCTGGATGTGTTCGAACTCCAGGACGGGGCCGGCGCCCCGTACGGCCAGGCCGAGCCGCGACGCCTGGATCGCCTGCTCAGACGGCTGGAGGCGGCGGCGCGCGGGGCGTCCGGCCGGGCCTCGCCGGCGCCCGCGACCTACAACCCGCGCCGCGCCGCCTTCGACGTGCGGCCGACCACTATCATCGACCTCGAGCAGAGCCCCTCGGCCGCGGTCATCGAGGTCTCCGGGGCCGACCGGCCGGGCCTCCTGGCAGACCTGGCGCGGGTGTTGTCGGGCCACCGGCTGTCGATCCGCTCGGCCCATATCGCCGGCTTCGGCGAGCGGGCCGTGGACAGCTTCTACGTGACCGACGGGCGCGGCCGGAAGCCGACGGCCGGCCCCGCCCTCGACCGTCTGAGGGCCGATCTCGAGGCGGCTCTGGACCCCAAGGAGACCGGCGGCGCCCGCCACGCCGCCCCGGTCCGGGCCAGCCTGCGCGACGTCTCGGAGGTGGGCCGGTTGCGGCCGCCGCGGCGACCGGTATCGCGCGGGCCGGAAGCAGGTTAAGGCGCAGGCATGGCCGAGAAGACCCCGCCCGGAACCGACCCCCTCGAGGCCGCGCCGCCCGTGCCCTCGGCCTCGGGCGTCGCGGAGCCGATCGTCCAGCCGCCCGCCGCGGCCGGCGCGGCCCGCAAGGGCGGCGGCATGATGCGCAACTCGGCCGTGTTCAGCGGCCTGACCCTGGTCAGTCGCTTCGTCGGCTTCGCCCGTGACACGGTGATCACAGCCGTGCTCGGCGCCTCGGCCGGGCCGGCCGCCGACGCCTATTACACCGCCCTGAACTTCCCCAACCTGTTCCGGCGCATCTTCGCCGAAGGGGCCTTTGCGGCCGCCTTCGTGCCGGCCTACGCCCGCACCCTGCAGACCGACGGCGAGGCCGTGGCCGACCGCGTCGCCACCGACGCCCTGGCCGTCCTCGCCGCCGTCACCGTGGCCCTGACCCTGGTCGCCCAGCTGGCCATGCCGTGGCTGATGACGGTCATCAACATCGGGTTCCTCGACGACCCGGTGCGCTTCAAGCTGGCGGTGATCCTGACCCAGATCACCATGCCCTATCTGCCGTGCATGGCCATCGCCGCCCTGCTCAGCGGGGTGCTCAACGCCCGCGGCCGGTTCATCGTCTCCGGGGCCTATCCGATCCTGCTCAATGTGATCATGCTGGCGGCGGTGATCCCCGCCCGCGGCGATCCGGTCGGGGCCGCCTATGCGGCGTCGTGGGCGGTGCTGGCCGCCGGCGTCGCCCAGGCCGGCCTGTGCTGGTGGGCGGTGCGCAAGGCCGGCGCCAACATCCGCCTCGTCCTGCCCCGGCTGAGCCCGCCGGTGAAGGCCATCATCATCACCGCCATTCCGGCCGCGGTGGGCAACAGCGCCACCCAGATCAACGTCTTCATCTCCGGCAACCTGTCCAGCTTCGTCGACGGCGGGCGGACCTGGCTGGCCACCGCCGACCGCCTCTACCAGCTGCCGCTCGGCCTCGTCGGCGTGGCCATCGGCATCGCCCTGCTGCCGCGCCTGTCGCGGGCCATCGCCGGCGAGGACCACGCCCAGCAGCAGGCCTCCATGGACGAGGCCCTGACCCTGTCCATGGCCCTGACCCTGCCGGCGGCCGCCGCCCTGCTGGCCATGCCGCATTTCCTCATCGACGGCCTGTTCACCCGCGGCGAGTTCCTGCAGGTCGACGCCGTCGCCACCGCCGAGGCCCTGTTCCAGTTCGGCTGGGGCGTCCCCGCCTTCGTGCTGATCCGCATCCTCGCCCCCGCCTTCTTCGCGCGCGCCGACACCCGCACCCCGATGAAGTTCGCCCTCGTCTCGGTGGCGGTGAACGCCGCCCTGGCCATCGGCCTGTTCTACGCCGGCATGGGCGTTCCCGGCATCGCCGCCGCGGTCAGCGCCGCGGCCTGGACCAACGCCCTGCTGCTCGGCGCGACCCTGTGGCGGCGCGGTCTGTACCGGCCCAGCCCGGCGGCGGCGTCGCGGCTGGCGCGCATTCTCGCCGCCAGCGCCGGCCTCGCCGCCATCGTCGGCCTCGCCGCCTCGGCCCGGCCGCTGTTCGAAACGCCCATCGCCGGCGCCCTGTCCGCGGTCGGCCTCGAGGTCGGGGCCAAGGAGGTCGCCCTGGTGCTGGTCACCGCCGTCGGCGGCCTGAGCTATGTGGCCCTCGCCTTCGCCACCCGCGCCGTCACCGTCGCCGAGGTCCGCGGCCTGATCCGGCGGTCGCGCTAGAGGCGTCTGCTTGCCCTCGTCGCAGCGAGGCGATAAGCGCGGGGCATGGCTCATCCGGGACATTTTCTCGTCGACCGGCGATGGCGCGGCTGACCGCCTCGCACCGTTTCGCGCCCGCCCGCGCGCTCCCTCCTGCCTTCTCCCGAGATTCCGACCATGACTGACCAGACCCCGGCCCCGTATGCAGGCCCGCGCCGCATCCTGTCCGGCATCCAGGCCTCCGGCGCCCTGCACCTGGGCAACTACCTCGGCGCCCTGAAGCGGTTCACCCAGCTGCAGGACACCGGCGCGCCCTGCTTCCTGTTCGTGGCCGACCTGCACGCCATCACCGTGTGGCAGGACCCGGCCCTGCTCACCGCCCAGACGCGCGAGATCGCCGCCGCCTACCTGGCCTCGGGACTGGACCCGGCCCGGTCGGTGATCTTCCCGCAGTCGGCGGTGCGGGCCCATTCCGAACTGGCGTGGATCCTCAACTGCGTCGCCCGCCTCGGCTGGCTCGACCGGATGACCCAGTTCAAGGAGAAGTCGGGCAAGCACAAGGAGCGGTCGTCAGTCGGCCTCTACACCTATCCGGTGCTGCAGGCGGCCGACATCCTGCTCTACAAGGCCACCGAGGTGCCGACCGGCGAGGACCAGAAACAGCATCTGGAGCTGACCCGCGACATCGCCGCCAAGTTCAACAACGACTTCGGCGTGCCCGGCTTCTTCCCCCTGCCCGAGCCCCTGACCCAGGGACCGGCCCCGCGGGTCATGAGCCTGCGCGACGGCATGGCCAAGATGTCCAAGTCCGATCCGTCGGAAGCCTCGCGCATCAATCTGACCGACGACGCCGACGCCATCGTCGCCAAGATCCGCAAGGCCAAGACCGACCCGGAGCCCCTGCCGGATACCGCCGAGGGCCTCGACGCCC
>JADGMZ010000264.1 GCA_015234495.1 Brevundimonas sp.
GCACCTCCGAGGCCCCCTCGTAGATGCGCAGGGCGCGGATCTCGCGGTACAGGCGCTCCACCGGATTGCCGGAGACGACGCCGAGTCCGCCGAACAGCTGCACCGCCGCATCGATCACGGCCTGGGCCTCGTCGGTGGCGTAGAGCTTGGCCATGGCGGCTTCGCGGGTGACCCGCGGCGCCCCCTGGTCCTTCAGCCACGCCGCCCGGTAGATGAGCAGGGCCGAGGCGTCGATCTTCAGGGCCATGTCGGCGAGCGAAGCCTGCACCAGCTGCAGGTCGCTCATCGGGGCGCCGAACAGTTTGCGGCCGGTCGCGCGGGCGGCGGCCTCGTCGAAGGCGCGGCGGGAGAAGCCGAGGGCGGCGGCGGCGACGGTGGAGCGGAAGACGTCGAGCGTGGCCATGGCGATGCGGAAGCCCTGCCCCGGCTCGCCCAGCAGCCGGTCGCCGTCGATGCGGCACTGGTTGAAGCGGATCGTGGCCAGCGGGTGCGGGGCCATCAGGGGGATGCGCTCGACAATCTCGAAGCCGGGCGTGGCGGCGTCGACGACGAAGGCGCTGATGCCCTTGGCGCCCGCCTCGCCGGTGCGGGCGAAAACGGTGTAGCGGTTGGCGAGGCCGCCGTTGGAGATGAAGGTCTTGGTCCCGTCGAGGACCCAGCCGTCGCCGTCGCGGCGGGCGGCAGTCGACAGGGCGGCCACATCCGAGCCGGCCTCGGGTTCGGACAGGGCGAAGGCGGCGATGGTCTCGCCGGCCGCGACGCCGGGCAGCCAGCGGGCCTTCTGCTCGTCGGTTCCGAACAGGCTGATCGGGCCCGAGCCGAGGCCCTGCATGGCGAAGACGAAGTCGGCGAGGCCCGATCGGCGGGCCAGCGTCTCACGCGTAAGGCACAGGGTGCGGACGTCGAGCTTGCCGTCGACGTCCGGGACGGCGTTGCTGAGCCAGCCCCCTTCGGCCAGCGCCTTGAGGATGGCGCGGCAGTCGCCGTCGAGATCGTGGTCGCCATGCAGGCCGACGGCGTCGGTCCGGTCGCCCCACGCCTCCAGATCGGCGGCGAAGGCGCGATGGCGGTCGTCGAAGAAGGGCCAGTCGAGGAAGGTGCGGTCGGCCATGGCTCAGTTCCCCTCGAACACCGGCTCGCGCTTGGCGGCGAAGGCCTCGTAGGCGCGGCGGAAGTCCTTGGTCTGCATGCAGATGGCCTGGGCCTGCGCCTCGGACTCGATGGCGGCGTCGAGGCTCATGTCCCATTCGACGTTGAGCTGGTTCTTGGTGATGCCGTGGGCGAAAGTCGGGCCCCGGGCCAGCGACAGGGCCAGTTCGCGGGCGACGTCAATCAGGGCGTCGGGCTCGACCAGCCGGTTGTGGAAGCCCCAGCGCTCGCCCTCGTCGGCGGTCATCACCCGGCCGGTGAACAGCAGTTCCGAGGCCCGGCCCTGACCGATCTGACGGGGCAGGATGGCGCAGGCGCCCATGTCGCAGCCGGCGAGGCCGACGCGGGTGAAGAGGAAGGCGGTCTTCGTCCGCGGCGTGGCGAGGCGCAGGTCCGAGGCCATGGCCATGATGGCGCCGGCCCCGACGCAGACGCCGTCCAGCGCCGCGATGACCGGCTGGGGGCAGCCGCGCATGGCCTTGACCAGATCCCCCGTCATGCGGGTGAAGTTCAGCAGGGCCGGCATGTCCATTTCGGTCAGCGGGCCGATGATCTCGTGCACGTCGCCGCCCGAGGAGAAGTTGCCGCCGGCGCCGGTGACGATGACCACCTTGCAGTCGCGGGCGTGGACGAGGGCGCGGAACAGGTCGCGCATCTCGGCATAGGAGTCGAAGGTCAGCGGGTTCTTCCGCTCGGGGCGGTTGAGGGTGAGTAGGGCCACCCCGTCCTCGTCGACGGACCAGAGGAAATGCTGGGCCTTGTAGTCACGCGCCTTCATCGGTTCGGCTCCTCGTGGATGGCGGCCCGGAGCGAGCGTTTGGTCTGCTCCAGCAGGCGGGTCAGGTCGTCGGCCTCGGCCGGGGTGAGATCGGCCAGCAGGGTCTCGATCCAGTGTTCGTGGGCCGCAGCCATGGCGGCGAAGCGGGTCTGGCCTTCGGTAGTCAGGCGCACGCGCTGGACCCGGCGGTCGGCGCCCGGCAGGCGCTCGATCAGGCCGTCGGCCTTGAGCCGCCGGGCCAGGCCGGTGACGTTGCCGTTGGACACCATCAGCATCCGTGACACCTCGCCCATGGTCAGCCCGGCCTCGCCGGCGCGATCCAGGGCGGACAGCATGTCGAAGCGGGGGAGGGTGGAGCCGAACGTGTCGCGCAGGCGCTGGGAAATGGTCTGCTCAATGGTGTGGGCGCAGGTCAGCAGCCGCAGCCACAGGCGCAGCGAGCGCTTGCCGTCAGGGGCGCCGCCCAGCCGGTCGGGGAGGGCGGCGGCGGGGGTCACAGCTCGCCTCCGGCCACCGGGACGGCGGCGCCGTTGATGCCGGAGGCGCCGTCGCCGCAGAGCCAGACGATGGTCTGGGCCACCTCGTCCGGGGTGATCAGCCGGCCCTGCGGGTTGGAAGACGCCAGCGCCGCGCGCGCCTCCTCTTCGCTGCGGCCGGTCTTGGCGACGATAGCTTCGACGGACTTCGCCACCAGCTCGGTCTCGGTGAAGCCGGGGCAGACGGCGTTGACGGTGACGCCCTTGGCCGCAACCTCCATGGCCAGCGCCCGGCTCAGGCCGACGAGGCCGTGCTTGGCGGCGACATAGGCCGAGACATAGGCGTAGCCCTTGAGCCCGGCGGTCGAGGCGACATTGACGATGCGGCCCCAGCGGCGGGTCAGCATGCCGGGCAGGACCAGCCGGGCGGCCTCGGCCGGGGCCTCGAGGTTGAGGGCCAGCATGGCGCGCAGGGCGTCGGCGTCGGTCTTGAGGAAGGGGGCGGACGTGGCGCCGCCCGCGTTGTTGACGAGGATGTCGATGGGGCCGAAGCGGTCGCGGCCCGCCTCGATCGCGGCGGCCAGCATGTCCGGGTCGGTGACGTCGGCGGGGGCGGCGAAGGCGAGGTCGCCGATGCGGTCGGCGGTCTCCTGCAGGCGTCCGATGTGGCGGCCGATCAGGGTGACCTGGCAGCCGGCCTCTGCCAGCCCTTCGGCGGTGGCCCGGCCGATGCCCGAGCCGGCGCCGGTGACCACGGCGTGATGTCCCTGAAGGC
>JADGMZ010000265.1 GCA_015234495.1 Brevundimonas sp.
GGGAGGACATCAAGGCCGGCGAACGCAAGGCCAAGGCCCAGCACGGGGCGCTGGACGATGTCCCGGTCGGCCTCCCCGCCCTCGCCCGCGCCGCCAAGCTGACCAAACGCGCCGCCCGCGTCGGCTTCGACTGGCCCTCGACCGCCGAGGTGCTGGACAAGCTCGACGAGGAGGTCGCCGAGCTGAAGGCCGAGATCACCGCCGGCGACCTCGACAAGGCCCGCGGGGAACTGGGCGACCTGCTGTTCGTCATGGCCAACCTCGCCCGCAAGCTGGGCGTCGAGCCGGAGGACGCCCTGCGCGGGACCAACGCCAAATTCGTGCGCCGCTTCGGCTTCATCGAGGCGGAGCTGGCCAGGGACGGGCGCACGCCGGAGCAGTCGGATCTGGCGGAAATGGACGGTCTGTGGAACGCGGCCAAGGCGGCCGAACGGGCGTGAGATCCGCCTGCGACCTGATCATCTTCGATTACGACGGCGTGGTGGCCGACAGCGAATTGCTGAACAACCTGGTCCTGTCGGAACTCCTGACCGAGTGCGGCCTCCCCACCAGCCTCGACGACGCCCTCTCGATCTACATGGGCAGGCGCTGGCTCGATTGCCTGCCGTTGATCGAGGATCGACTGGGCGGCCCCTGCCCCGGTCATATCCATGGCGAATGGACCCGCCGCTGCCATGCGCGCGCCGCCTCTGAACTCCGTCCGGTCGTCGGCTTTGTCGATTTCCTCACGAGCCGCGGCGAGCGACGCTGCATCGCCTCGTCCAGCCCGGTCGGGTGGATCGAAATGGGGCTCGAGCGGTTCGATGCGCGCGCGTCCTTCGGCGAGGCGATCTTCAGCGCCGCTGTCCACGTCACGCGCGGCAAGCCGCACCCGGACCTGTTTCTGCATGCGGCCGAGGCGATGGGGGTCGACCCGGCGCGGGCGCTGGTCATCGAGGATACGCCCACCGGCGTGCGGGCGGGCGTCGCAGCCGGCATGACGGTCGTCGGCCTGTGCGCTGGCGGGCACATCCGGGAAGGTCACGGCCAACGCCTGCGGGAGGCGGGGGCTCATCACGTCGTGGGCGACTACCGCACCATCGGGCGGCTGCTGGACGTCGGCCCGCCGCCCTAGTCCAGAGACTCTCGCAGGAACGCCAGCACGCGGGGCCAGCCGTCGGCGCGGGCCGCCACCAGGCCGTCGATCGTGCCGCCGAGCGACAGAATGTTCTGCAAGCCGCGCGTGTCCGCCGCCATCGGAGGGCCGAACACCGCGTGGCCTGCGTCGGGATAGGACAGGTTGACGACCGGATAGGCAAAGCCCCGCTCGCGCAGCCGCTGCTCGATGCGCCCCGCCATCTCGGTGGCCGGCCATAGCCCGTCGGCTTCGCCGGACACCAGCATGATCGGGCCGTCGATGGCCTCGACCGGGATTTCGCTTTCCGCCACGGCGCCGGGCAGGCTGTCGCGGTACAGATTGAAGATCCCGGTGAAGCCCTGGCTCAGGTCGTAGGGCGTGTAGGCCAGCGGCGCCCCGTCCGCGCTCCACGACGAGCCGGTCTGTCCCCCCGTCCGGTCAATCCCCTGCCAGACCACATGGGTCGGAGCGGCGGCGACGACGGCCTTGATGCGCGGTTCCCGGCTCGCTGTCAGGAGCGCCAGTTCCGCTCCCTTGGAGATGCCGACGATCGCCACCGGACCGTCCACATCGTGCGCCTCCAGCCAGTCGAGAGCACGGCCCACGCTCTCGATCGGAATCCGGTCGAGCCTCGCCGGCTGCCCCGCTTCACCGAAATACGAGACGGCGATGCTTGGAAAGCCTTCGCCGGCCAGACGCCGGGCGAGATTGCGAGAACCGCGCAGGCCTCCCTCGGAGCCTCCGAGCACGACGACCGCCCCCGGAGATATCGCCCCGCCCCTCGCCTCGAAATACTCGGCGACAAGCCCCTCCTCCCGTATGACCTCGGTCGCCGGCGTCGGCGTCGGGGCCGCTTGGGCCTGGGGTGCAGGCGCGGCGGGCGTCTGGACGCCGGCTACGGCCAGGGCGGCGGAGGCGATAAGAGAGGCGAAGATCACGGCGGCGCTCCAAGTGTGAAGCACTTTATGCCGTAAAGTCGAAGGCGGGGCAAGCCGGTGTTACGTGATGACGCCCGGCCCGAGCCCTCTCCCGCAAGCCCCTATTGGAACTGCCGCTCAAACCGCCCCAGCGCCGCCGCATGCAGCCGGACCCGGACGTGGGTGCGCCCGGCGGCGTCGGTCTCTCGGCCGGTGATCCGCCCGTTTTCGTACAGCCAGGCCAGCGCCTCGCCCTGTGACGGGTCCAGCACCAGCTCCGTCTCCGGGTCGTCATCGATCAGGGCGGCGATGGTCTCGCGCAGGGGCTCGATCCCCTCCCCGGTCCAGGCCGACACCGCCACGGCCTCGCCCTGGGCCCGCAGCCGTTCGGCCTGTCCCATCACCGCCTCGCGCGCGTCGCCGTCCAGCAGATCGATCTTGTTCCACACCTCCAGAACCCGGCGCGACTTGCCCTCGGGCGTCGGGATCTGCGCCAGCACCGCCTCGACGTCCCTGCGCTGGGCGTCGCTGTCGGGGCTGGCGATGTCACGCACGTGCAGGATCAGGTCGGCCTCGCCGACCTCCTCCAGGGTGGCGCGGAAGCTCTCGACCAGCTCGTGCGGCAGGTCGGAGATGAAGCCGACGGTGTCGGCCACGATGGCCGGGCGGCCCTGCGGCAGGCGGATGGTGCGCTGGGTGGTGTCCAGCGTGGCGAACAGCAGGTCCTTCGCGAGCACTTCCGAGCCGGTCAGCCGGTTGAACAGGGTCGACTTGCCGGCGTTGGTGTAGCCGACCAGGGCCACCGTCGGGAACGGGACCTTCTGGCGCTGCTTGCGGTGCAGCCCGCGCGTGCGGCGCACCTCCTCCAGCTCGGCCTTCAGCTTGACGATCCGGTCGGCGATCAGGCGCCGGTCCAGCTCGATCTGGGTCTCGCCCGGGCCGCCCGTGCTGCCGGTGCCGCCGCGCTGGCGCTCCAGGTGGGTCCAGGTCCGCACCAGCCGTGACCGCTCGTAGTCCAGTCGCGCCAGCTCGACCTGCAGCCGGCCCTCGCGGGTGCGCGCCCGGCGGCCGAAGATCTCGAGGATCAGACCGGTGCGGTCGATGACCTTGGCGTCCCAGGCCTTCTCC
>JADGMZ010000266.1 GCA_015234495.1 Brevundimonas sp.
GAGAGCCGCTGACCATCGGCGACGGCGTCACCGTGGGGCACATGGCCATGCTTCACAGCTGCGAGATCGGCGACAACACCCTGATCGGCATCGGCGCCGTCGTGCTGGGCCGCGCCCGGATCGGCAAGAACTGCCTGATCGGCGCCAACACCCTGATCACCGAGGGCAAGGAGATCCCCGACGGCTCGCTGGTCATGGGTCAGCCGGGCAAGGTGGTGCGCCAGCTTGATCCGGGTCAGATCGAGGCGCTCAGGGCCTCGGCCGCCCACTATGTGCAGAACTGGAAGCGCTACGCCGGCGCCCTGAAGCCGGCCTGATCAGGCGATCCGCCGGCCGTGCAGGGCCGCAAGGCTGAGAGGCGCCCGGGCCGCCTCGCCGACGCCGATGGAGACGCGCGCGGTCAGCAGGCGCGTCTCGTCGGCGGCGAAGGTGAGCGTCTGGCCGGGCGCGTACAGCC
Source organism: Brevundimonas sp. (assembly GCA_015234495.1). Classification (GTDB taxonomy): domain Bacteria; phylum Pseudomonadota; class Alphaproteobacteria; order Caulobacterales; family Caulobacteraceae; genus Brevundimonas. Next base: position 458 of record JADGMZ010000266.1, read on the forward strand.
CGATCAGCCGGTCGGCGCGCCCCGTCGGCCCGCGCAGGGGCGCGAGGGTGATTTCGATCTGGGCCGCGACGCCGCCGGCCAAGGCCACGATCACCACCGGCCGCCCCTCCCGAGTCGCCTGGACCATGGCGCTGGCGACAAGCGGCCGCGAAGCCGCGCGCCACAGCGAGAGCAGGCTGTGATCCTTCAGGGGCCGGCCGTGGAAGCCTTCGATCCATTCGCCGGCCAGGCGGACGGCGGCCCCTTCGCCAGGGCGCTCGACCAGGAAGGCCCGCGAAAGGCGCAATCCCAGGGCGTCAGGCTCGAGGGCCGAGCGGTCGGGAATGCCCCCGCGCGACCCGGCGCGCCGCGACAGGTCGGTCCAGTGGTCGATCAGGAACTGCGTGTCAGGGTGAAACATGGTCACGGCCTCTGCCGCTCGGGCCGCAAGGAGCGGGCCGTGCGAAATGCAACGGAAACGAAAGGCTTTTGCGGTTCAGATGCAGGCTGGAGCGGCCCGCGATCTGCAGCGGCCGCGAAGAATTTCATCTGGAGGTCGGCCCATGCGGGTGCGGATCAAGAACTGGACGCCGGCTGTGGCGACCTTCGCCGTCATGACGGCGGTGGCCGGAACCGCCGCCGCGCAATGCGGCCCGGTCTGCCCGCCGCCGCCCCCGCCGTGCTGCGAGCCGCCGCCTCCGCCGCCGCCGCCGCCGCCTCCGCCGCCCTGCTGCGACCAGCCTCCGCCCCCGCCGTGCTGCGGCGGCGGAGGGGACTTCAACGTCAATGTCAACGTCAACGCCAACGCCGAGGCCGGCGCGCGCAGCCGGGCCGGGCTGAACGCCCGCGCCGGCGGCAGCGTCTGGGTCTCCGGCGGCGGGTCGGCCTATGTGACCGTCGACCAGCCCTATCCGACGACCATCAACGGCCTGAACGTCGAGGGCGCGCGGGTCCGCCAGGTCATTCGGGTCCCCTACGAGGAGCGCCGCCGCTGGGAGAAGCGGGTGGTCATCCGCGCCTTCTGCATCGATGATCGCAACGTGCCGCACCCGGCCTCGCAGGTCCGACCGGACCGCGACGTCCATGACGACTACGAAGGCGAACTGTACCGCTGCTTGGCCGGAACCTGGCTGCAGTACACCTGGGCGGAATACGCCGGCGACGTGGACTTCGAGCGCGGCGAGACGATCAATTGCCGCAAGGGCGAGGCCCTGTGGCATGGCCGCGGCGGCGTGGTCGAATGCCGGCCCCAGAAGGCCGAACGGGAATGCAACGAGCGTTCGCTGCTGCGCCGCTATGGAGCGGGCGTGAAGATACTGACCATGGTCCGGGAAGAGATCTACACCGCCTATCGCGAGGAAGTGGTCGAACAGGTCGGGGTGGCCGTGTCGGGCGCCTCGATGACGCTCGACGGCGGCGTCGGCGGCCGGGTTTTCTGACGCGCACCTGAACAACGGCGTTCAGGCCGGCGTCATCGCGACCCCGCTAGGTTGCGTCCGTCGGCCTCGCCGACATCCTGAGAAGCGACTGGCCCCGATCCGCAAGGACCGGGGCCTTTTTTGTCGCCTTTACTCCGCCGCGGCCGCGGGCGCTTCGGCCGGTTGCGACGAGGTCACGGTCGCGCGCCAGGCCGTGTCGGGCCGCAGATACTGACGCGCCAGCTGCTGGATATCGGCCGGGGTGATCGCCTCGAGGTCGGAGATGTGGGTGAGGGTCTGCTGGACCTCGTCCGGACGGGCGGCGACATCGGCGAGTTGGCCCAGCCAGTACTCGTTGCCGGCCTGGCTGCGACGCAGCGATTCGATCACCGGCAGGCGGGCGCGGTTCAGCTCGTCCTCATCGACCGGGGCGTCCTTGAGCCCGGCGACGATGGCCTCCACCGCCGCATAGAAGGCGGGCAGGGTCTCGGGCGCGGTCTGGGCGGTGATCGAGATCGAGCCGTAGCCTTCGAACGTGTCCGACGCGCTGGCGCCGACGTTGGGCGAATAGGCCAGGGCCTGCTTCTCGCGGATCTCCTCGAGCACGCGCAGCTTGAGCACCTCGGCGAGGATCGAGGCGCGGCGCGCCTCGGTGCGGTCGCCGACGGCGTCGGTGGTGGGCCAGGCGATATAGCCCAGGGCCTGCTCGGCCGGGCCGGTATGGGTCAGACGAACCGGTTCGGCCACCCCGGCGGGGAAGCGAAGTTCGGTTGCGCCCGGCGCCGGGGCGGCGTCAGGACCGCGCGAGGGCAGGGCGCCGAGGGTCGGCGCGACCGCCGCGATGGCGTCATCGACGGTGACGTCGCCGACCACGATCACGTCGATCGGACCCGAGGCCAGGCCGCGGGTGACGCCGGCGCGCAGGTCCTCGATGGTCCAGGCCGCAACCTCCTCCGCGCTGGGGAAGGACTGACGCTTGTCGCCGCTGGCCAGCAGGCCCGAGGCCTGCAGCTGGAAGGCGCCGCCCGGCGTCGCCATCTGCTGGGCGACGATCTGGGGGAAGAAGGCCTTGATCTGCTGGAACGGCGCCGGCCGCAGTCCGGGATCGGTCAGATAGGCGGTGAGAACCTGCATCTGGAGGGCGAAGTCCTCCGGACGGGTCGCGCCCGACAGGCTGTAGCGGTCGCCATCGACGCCGAAGCCGGCCGAGTAGATGCGGCCGTTCAGAACCCGGCTCATGTCGTCGGCGGTCAGCTGGCCGACACCGCCGCTGGTCTTCACCCAGGGCGGTGTCGG
>JADGMZ010000267.1 GCA_015234495.1 Brevundimonas sp.
CCCGTCGAGGTCGAGGTCCGCCCCGTCGGCCTGGGGATCCCCGGCGGGCGACCACGCCCCGGCGGGCGTTGGGGCGCCGGGCGCCGGCGCCGTCGCGCAGGCCGCCAGCAGCAGCGCGCCGAAAAGGGATACCAACCGCCGAAGGCGGATCACGCCGCCCGCCGCCGCCGTTTCGACGCCGCCTTGGGCTCGCTGTCGAACAGTTCGGCCAGCTTCTCGATCATCACCCCGCCCAGCTGTTCGACGTCGACGATGGTCACCGCCCGGCGGTACCAGCGGGTCACGTCATGGCCGATGCCGATGGCGATCAGCTCGACCGGCGAGCGGGTCTCGATCTCCTCGATAACCTGACGCAGGTGCTTGTCCAGATACAGGGCGGCATTGGCCGACTGGGTGGAATCGTCGACCGGCGAGCCGTCGGAAATGACCATCAGGATCTGCCGCGCCTCGGGCCGGCCCAGCAGCCGCTCGTGCGCCCAGGTCAGTGCCTCGCCGTCGATGTTCTCCTTCAGCAGCCCCTCGCGCATCATCAGGCCGAGGTTCTTCTTGGCCCGCCGCCACGGCGCATCGGCCGACTTGTAGATGATGTGCCGCAGGTCGTTCAGACGGCCCGGGTTGCTGGGCTTTCCGGCCGTGATCCACGCCTCGCGCGACTGGCCGCCCTTCCACGCCCGGGTGGTGAAGCCGAGGATCTCGACCTTGACCCCGCAGCGCTCCAGCGTCCGCGCCAGGATGTCGGCGCACACGGCCGCCACCATGATCGGCCGCCCGCGCATGGAGCCGGAGTTGTCCAGCAGCAGGGTCACCACCGTGTCACGGAACGGGCTCTCGCTTTCGGCCTTGAAGCTCAGCGGACTGGTCGGGTCGGTGATCACCCGCGTCAGCCGTGCGGTGTCCAGCACCCCTTCCTCGAGGTCGAACATCCAGCTGCGGTTCTGTTGCGCCAACAGCCGCCGCTGCAGCTTGTTGGCCAGCCGCGCCACCACCGACGACAGCGCCGTCAGCTGCTGGTCCAGCAGCGCCCTCAGTCGCTCCAGCTCGCTGGGGTCGCACAGGTCGGCGGCGTCGATGGTCTCGTCATAGGCGGTGGTGAAGACGCGGTAGGCGTCGACCGGGCGGCCGTCGTCGCCGGTCTCCTGGCGGTTGGGCAGCGCCCCCTCATTGACCTCGGGGCCCTCGTTGGAGGCGTCTCCGTCGGGCTCCGCCGGCGATCCGTCCGGCCGGGCGTCGCGTTCGTCGCCCGAGGTCTGGTCGTCGGTCGAGCCGTCCATCGACTGGCCCTCGCCGCCGCCGGCGTCGTCTTCCTCGTCCTGGTCGTCGGCGTCGTCCTGGTTCTGCGCCTCCGGCTCCTCATTGCCCGGGTCGTCGGAAGCGTCGTCGCCGGCGCCGTCGCCGGGGTCGAGGTCCAGCGCCCGCAGCACCGCCTTCAGCCGCCCGGCGAAGGCCGACTGGTCCCCGGCGACCTCGGCCAGGGCGTCGATCTCGGCCCCCGCCTTTCCCTCCAGTTCCCCCCGCACCAGGTCCAGCATGGTCCCTGCGCCGTCCGGCGACGGCCGCCCGGTCAGCCGCTCGCGCACCAGCAGGGCCACCGCCTCGGCCGCGGGAACGCGGTCGGCCTCGGTCACCCGCAGCGCCCCAGTCTTCTCCAGCCGGGTCAGCAGGGCGGCTTCCAGATTGGCCCGCACCCCCGCCAGGGACTGCGATCCGACCGCCTCGATGCGCGCCTGCTCAACGGCGTCGAACACCTCCGCCGCCCGGCTGTCGGCCGGACGCAGCTGCGCGTTCAGGGCGGCGTCGTGATTGGCCAGGCGCAGGGCCAGCCGGTCGGCCTGCCCGCGCAGGGCGGCGCTCTCGGGCCCGGCCGGGTCGCGCGGCGGATGCGGCAGGGTCAGGATGCCGTCGGCCAGCTTCGGGCCCTCGGAGCCGAAGGCCACCTCCAGCTCGGACTGCTCCGCCAGCGCCCGCGCGGCGTGGGCCAGGGCGCGCTTGAAGATTTCGGCGGGAGTCTCGGCGGAGGCCATGGCGTCCGGTCAGCCTTTCGCCTCAGTGCGCCTCGGGCGGTCGCGCGGCGGGGCTGGTATATTCGCTTTCGGGCTTCGGACGCGCCGACAGCACGAAGCGGCGGTCGCAATAGCCGCACTCGACGAAGTCATCCTCGCCCATGTCCATATAGACCAGCGGATGGCCCAGGGCCCCGCCGCCGCCGTCGCAGGCCACGCGCTTGGTCGAGACCACGATCTCTTCCGGCGGCGGGATGATCGCATCGGGATGGCGGGGCGGCATGATCGACCTATCGGCTGGGAGGACGCGTCGGCGACTCCCTAGGCGGACAGCCGCCGGGCGTCAAACCTCGCGGGGCTTGCGTCCGAACATCCGGTCGAAGAGGGCCTTGCGCCGCTTGAAGATGGTCCAGCCGAGGCAGCCCGCCGCCACCCACAGGCCGATCTCGCCCACCACGGCGACCGGCCCGCCGTAGATCAGCGCCTCGCGCAGCTCCAGGTGGCCGAGCTTGTAGGCGATCATGATGGCGGCGAAGCCCCCGTAGCCCAGGATGCAGACGCCGAAGGCGGTCCAGCCGATCAGTCGGGTGCGGGGCATTACGATATCTCCGTCAAGCAAGCTGTTCATAATGACAAGGAAGCTAGACACCTCATCCCGCCCTGTCAAGCGTCTTTGACATTGCGTGCCGGGGCTTGGCCCGGCGCGGCGCCACCCCTACCTAGGCGAACCGCTCCGCTGAAAGCCCGTGATGACCGCTCAAGACCCGCTCCCCGTCAACGCCATCGAGGTCCGCGGACTGGAGAAGACCTACGCCGGGTCGAAGAAGGCGCCGCCCAAGACGGCCCTGCGCGGCGTCGACCTGGTCATCCCGCGCGGCTCGATGTTCGGCCTGCTCGGCCCCAACGGCGCCGGCAAGTCGACCCTGATCAACATCCTCGCCGGGGTGGTCAACAAGACCGGCGGCACGGCGGCCATCTGGGGTCGCGACATCGACCGCCAGCCGCGCGACGCCCGCGCCGCCCTCGGCGTGGTGCCCCAGGAGATCGTCGCCGACGTCTTCTTCACCCCGCGTGAGTCTCTGGAGGTCCAGGCCGGCTTCTACGGCGTTCCCGCCCACGACCGCCGCTCCGACGAGCTGCTCGCCGC
>JADGMZ010000268.1 GCA_015234495.1 Brevundimonas sp.
CGCTCTCGAAAGACTATCGGGATAATGGATTGAATACCGGGAAGCAGGCGTTGGGAAGGCCGCCAGAGAGTCAGCAGGGGCCGCTGACACGTCCGTTCAGCGTCGTTGACACTACATCTGACACAGGCGGCCAGTATCGTTAACACCGTGGCTGACACCGAAGTCAGCAATGTTGACACCCGCCCACTGGATTGGGCCCGTCAATCAGTCCTCCGACGATTTTCGCGACAAGGATGCCAATCCACAGCAGCGCCCGAAATCTAGGAGTTGCCCAGTGGTTTCGCGGGGCGACATACGGTCGTCTCAAGCCCCTGATGCTCCAAGAGTGCTCCACGGAGACGCTGCGAAGCATCGGCAACCGAAGCGTCGAACCCTTTAACGGGTTGTTTTTATTTAGTAATGAGTGAGAACGGCTGGGTGCCATTCGGAATCACCGATCGCCGCACGGCGCGGCTCGGCAACTACCTGTAATTTAATAAGAAAATGGCGCGCCCGGAACGATTCGAACGTCCGACCCTCAGATTCGTAGTCTGATGCTCTATCCAGCTGAGCTACGGGCGCGCTTGGCCGCGAACGGCGAGGGCGGGTCTTTAGCGGACGGGGAACGGGGGAGCAAGACCCGGGCGGCGGCTTTCGTGCGGCGATTTCGCCACCCGGGGGTTTCGTCGCGGCGGCGGGCGGGCCAAGCTGGCGGCCTCCCCGCCGTCATCGTCTCCGGACCCTCCATGCGCCTTCGTCTCCCGCCGTTCCGTTCGCCCCGTCCGCGGCCCCTGACCGCCCTCGTCCTGGGCGCCGCCGTGGCGCTGGCGGGCTGCGCCGGCGGTCCCGCCCGCGGCCCCGGGGCGACGCCCGCGGCCGAAGCCGCGCCTCTCGCGCGCGGGCCGTTCGTCGCCGCCGCCAATCCGCTGGCCGTCGAGGCCGGGCTGGCGGTGCTGCGCCGCGGCGGCTCGGCGGCCGATGCGGCGGTGGCCGTGCAGGCGGTCCTGGGGCTGGTCGAGCCGCAGTCCTCGGGCCTCGGTGGCGGCGCCTTCCTGATGCATTTCGACGCCGGGACCGGGGAGGTGACAGGCTATGACGGGCGCGAGACCGCGCCGGCGGGGGCCGCCCCCGAACTGTTCTACGAGGACGGCCGGCCGCTGCCGTTCCGGGAGGCCGTGCTCAGCGGCCGCTCGACCGGCGCGCCGGGCGCGGTGGCCCTGCTGGCCCGGGTCCAGGCCGAGCAGGGCCGGCTGCCGTGGAGCGAACTGTTCGACGACGCCGGGCGTCTGGCCCGCGACGGCTTCGTGGTCAGCCCGCGGCTGGCGGGGATGATCGCCGGCCGCTCCGGCCAGGCGGCGACGCCGTGGGCGACGCGCTATTTCACCAAGCCGGACGGGACCCGCTACGCCGCCGGCGACCTGCTCAGGAACCCGGCCTACGCCGACACCGTGGCCGAGATCGCCGCCGGCGGGGCCGAGGCCTTCTATCGCGGCCGCATCGCCCGCGAGATCGTCTCGACGGTAGCCCAGGAACCCCGTCCCGGAACCCTGGGCGAGGCCGACCTGGCCGGCTATGAGCCGATCGAGCGCGGGGCGCTGTGCCGGCCCTACCGCATCTATGTCATCTGCGTGCCGCCGCCGCCGTCCAGCGGGGTCGCCGTGCTGCAGCTGCTGGCCATGGCCGAGCGCACGCCGGACATTCTCGAAGGCCCCGACAGCGCCGACGCCTGGACCGCCTTCGCCCAGCTGCAGCGACTGATGTACGCGGACCGCGACCGCTACGTCGCCGACCCCGCCTTCGTCGGCGTGCCGGTGCAGGGCCTGCTGGACCCCGACTATGTGGCGGCGCGCGCGGCCCTCGCCGAAGGCCTGACCGGCGCGGCCGAGCCCGGCCTGCCGCCCGGCGGCGTCCTCGCCGGACCCGACGCCACGTTCGAGCCGGCCGGCACCTCCCATTTCGTCATCGTCGACGATCGCGGCGACGCCGTCAGCATGACCACCACGGTCGAGAGCGTGTTCGGCTCGGGCCGGATGGCGGCCGGCTTCTTCCTCAACAACCAGCTGACCGACTTCTCCCTCGATCCGCTGCGCGCCGACGGCGGGCCGGCCGCCAACGCGGTGGCCGCCGGCAAGCGGCCGCGCTCGTCGATGTCGCCGGTGATCATTCTCGATCGCCAGGGTCGTTTCCTCGGGGCCCTCGGCTCGCCCGGCGGGACGTCGATCCTCGCCTACAACGCCAAGGCGCTGATCGCCGTGCTCGACTGGGGCCTGTCCATGGAGGAGGCCTTCGCCCTGCCCAATCTGGTGGCCCGGGGCGACGGCTTCGGCGCCGATACGGAGCGTTTCCCGCCTGACCTGCGCGCGGCCCTGGCGGCGCGCGGCGTCGAGCTGCGCCCCAACGCCAGCGAGAATTCGGGCCTGCACGGGGCCATCTGGCGGCAGGGCCCGGACGGCTGGGGCTGGGACGGCGCCGCGGACGACCGCCGCGAGGGCGTGGCGCGGGGAGAGTGATCAGGCGGCAGGCAGCTGGCGGGCCTCGATCGGGCGTCGGCATGGTTCGGGGACTGGCCGGCGCGCATCGCCCGTCACCGAGCTGCCGCCTACTCCGGCTTGATCGACAGCTGAAACGCGATCAGCCCCTCCGACACGTCGGTGTCGACGCCGTGCCCGGCGCGCAGGCCCTCGGCCTCGATCTCGCGATAGACCAGGCCGATCGAGCTCTGCACCGGCCCGCGGCGCAGGGCCACGCCGATCGAGGCGTCGCCGAGGAAGGCCCCGGAATCGTGGCTGACCCCCGAACGGGCGTAGTCGCCGTCCCGGTTGCGGGCCCAATTGTAGCCGACCGCACGGCCCGAACCGGCGGCGTAGACGTACCAGCGGGCCCGCTCGCCGAAGGCGTCCTCGCCCTCGGGCACCAGCCGGTCGAGGTCGCGGCCGATGCGCAGGGTGGCGCCGGCCTCGGTCACCTGTCCGCGGCTGCCGACCCCCACCCCGAGGTGCGGCGTCAGGGTGACGTCCAGCCCGTTCCCGGTCCGGCCCAGGGTCTCGGTCCAGCCGCGGGTGTAGGTCAAGTCATAGTGTTCGGCGTCGCGGGCGGCAGGGTCCAGCGGCCCCGGCGGCAGGGGCGCGCCGTCCGCCCGCCGCACGCGGCCCTCGGTGCGCAGCCGC
>JADGMZ010000269.1:0-505 GCA_015234495.1 Brevundimonas sp.
CAACGACCACGTCAACATGAGCCAGTCGTCGAACGACACCTTCCCGACGGCCATGCACGTGGCCTGCGCCGAACAGGTGGCCAACGACCTGCTGCCCGCGCTGAAACATCTGCACGCGGCCTTGCAGGCCAGGGCCGAGGCCTGGCAAGGCATCATCAAGATCGGGCGGACGCATACGCAGGACGCCACGCCGTTGACGCTGGGGCAGGAGTTCGGCGGCTATGCGCACCAGCTGGCCATGGGCATCGAGCGGATCGAGCAGACCCTGCCACGGCTGATGGAGCTGGCCCAGGGCGGCACCGCCGTCGGCACCGGTCTGAACGCCCCTGTCGGCTTCGCCGAGCAGGTGGCGGAGAAGATCGCCGCCATCACCGGCCTGCCCTTCACCACCGCCCCCAACAAGTTCGAGGCCCTCGCCGCCCACGACGCCATGGTGTTCAGCCACGGGGCCATCAACACGGTCGCCGCAAGCCTGTTCAAGATCGCCAACGACATCCGCTTCCTC